>CAIRTT010000077.1 GCA_903881535.1 uncultured Armatimonadota bacterium | reverse complement strand
GAGTTTAGTGCCATCAACGCCATTTGGAATAACCGAAATTCGGTGCCAATGTGCGCCAAGGTGCTGGACGATTTCATGACGCATCGCTTCGGAACACACGATGACAGAATCGGAGCGCTGTATCAGCTCACATTCCCAGCTATGAATTTGGTGCTGCGTATCTGTGTGGATACCATGGTTTCGGCCATGTTCAGTAGCATGGATGGTCGTGACGAGGCGGAGGCCAAAGTCATCCTTGAGGCGCAGGCCAACAAACATCGTCAACCAGTCATGGACATGGAGGATGACATCTTCGCCATTCGCACGGGCATTTTTGATCACTTCTGCTGCTGGAGCATACATCGAGTCATTCAACCGATGAATCCAGTCGAAAAAGTCGTGTGTCTCCACGTGAACGAGCACGCGGTGAATGGTCAGATTGGAGTCAACTACTTCACAGGGGGCTCCACCGGCATCCCCAGCCGTGATGACGTCCACGATGCAGTCTTGCGTTGCGACTGCTGGTGCAAGACCTTCGAGGGCTGCAGCGATTCCACCTACGCGCTTTGGCGGAAATTCCCAAGACAACATAACAACACGCACGTGCAGATTCCTCCGATGCGTATTACCGTAAACAAAGGGAGAAATCCTTCAGATGGGTGAGAATCGCGGTCGATGTGCTTTATTCACGACGAATAGCCACCTTGTAGACATGCAATTGCACATGAGCATAGCCCGATGGCATGTCGGATAGTCGGAAGGAAGGATTCCTAACGACAACTGCCCTTAGGGTTTGACGGTTAGCGACCAGTGATCAGGGTTACAGGAAGCTTGACCAACATCACCGCGCCGGCAATCCCCGCAGCGATCAGAACGCCAAGGATCATCGCAACGAGGCCAATAATCCGGACGGGAGCTGAATAGGCATAATGTGACTGCTGAAATGACGCAGGAGATTCTAATATTGCTTGCACATAGGTTATTCTGGCAACTTGCCAATAATCACTTAGGGCAGTAATGAAAAATACCTATGTCAGGTGTTATTGCACCTAGTGTGCCGCATCTGTAGGATGAGAAGAAATGTTTCAATTTTTCCGGGAAGATATTCAGACCATCATTAGTAAGGATCCAGCGGCCCGCGGCTTCCTCGATGTTATGACGTACCCCGGCCTTTGGGCGATGGTCTGGCACCGTGTTGCACATGCATTTTGGGTGCATGGTGCGCGGCTGTTAGCGCGGATGATTGCGTCAGCATCGCGAACGGCAACTGGTATTGAGATTCACCCAGCCGCCACGATCGGGCGAAGGTGCTTTATCGATCATGGTATGGGTGTCGTCATCGGGGAAACAGCTATCATCGGTGATGACTGTGTGCTGTACCACAATGTGACACTTGGCGGAACATCCCTTGAGAAAACAAAGCGCCACCCCACGCTTGGCAATCATGTCCTTGTTGGGATGGGAGCAAAGATCCTTGGCGCCGTGGTGATCGGTGATGGTGCCCGTATTGGTGCAAATGCCGTGGTGACGAAAGATATTCCGGCATGTGCGACCGCGGTGGGTATTCCAGCACGCGTGGTCCGAATTGGGGCCGCGACGCAACAGACGCAAGTGGATGTAATGGATGCCAGGACAAACGCAGTGGATCCGAATGATGAAACAATTATGGAGCTAAAAGCAGAGATTGCAGAGCTGAAGCTTTTGGTCAAGCATATGCATCATGATCATCACCGTACGGGGATGTCCATAAAGTGAAATTCCTGATTTTTGGTCGTCATCCTGCGCTTCCCCTCGCGAGCGGCTTTATGCTGTTATCTGGTGGAATCGGGATTGCCGGCTTTACAACGCATTTACCGAATTCGAAAATCGTTGCTGGCGTCACCATTGCAGGTGTGGATGTGGGTGGAATGACCCGGGATGAAGCAACCGCAGCGCTAGAGGAAACGCTAAAGCGCCAAGATCAAGCTGAGATTGTGCTGAAGCATCCAACCAAGCCGGATACCTGGCGGCGAACGCTCGGGATGATGGGGGCTGAGATGAAAGTCAGCGATGCCTTGGACAAAGCATTGGCCATCGGTAATGCCGAATCCGTCGCGCAGCGACTGATTAATGGCGATAAGCCGCGTGGCGTGGCGATTTCCATTCCGATTGAACTTTCCGAACATGCATCCAAGGCATGGCTCCGCCAGATTGCCCACCAACTAAACAGGCTTCCAACGGATGCGCATGCATTTGCGAAAAAGGGTGTTGGTCTCACGATTGACAGGCCGCACAAATCTGGAACGCGATTGGATATGGATACGACCTGGAAGGAAGTCATCACTTTCGGTGATGGTCTCTTTGACGGTTCTGAAGCAACGGTTGTATTGACTGCAACGGAGCCAAAGATACGAAACACTGACCTCTCGCCGCTTGGAACGCTGCGGTCAGCCTATTTCACCAATTACGCATCGAGTAGTGCAAACCGTAAAGGAAACCTCGCGCTTGCCGCATCAAAGCTCGATGGCCATCTCCTGCAACCAGGTGAAGTCTTCAGCTATAACGACCGCGTCGGCCCCCGGACGGAATCGCGAGGATGGAAGACGGCGCACCAATTTCAAGATGGCCAGATCGTTGATGGTGTAGGTGGCGGGGTTTGCCAGTCATCGAGCACTCTCTATAACGCAGTGCTCATGGGCGGCCTCAAGATCGTTGAGCGTCACAACCATTCGTTGCCTGTTGCTTATCTCAGCCCAGCGCGAGATGCCAGCGTTTCGTTTGGCCACTTGGACTTCAAGTTTGCTAACAACACGGATGGCCCTCTTTACATGAGTGTTGCAGCAGATGGCAAGAAATTCCATATCCGGCTCTATGGCCCACTTGCGACCCGGGTTCCAAAGGTCAGTGTGGAGACCACCGAACCCGTTTATCTGCCAAATGGTGCCTATAAGGTGGCTGCAAAGCGCACGATCCAACACCCAGATGGACGTGTTGAAACCGAAGACCTTGGCTGGGACACGTACTGTAAGCCAAAGCCCGCGGTTGTAATGAAGCCTGTTTTGCCCGTCCGTCCTGTTCCGCAAGTTGTAGCGCCACTCCCCACGCGCCCGTAGCCATCGGTTCTCGTGATTGCTTAGTCAGACACGAAATTTCGAGAGGAATATCTGCTCTCGTGCATCGATGCTATGCTTTTCACGGACGAGCTTTAGACCTGCATTC
>CAIRTT010000076.1 GCA_903881535.1 uncultured Armatimonadota bacterium | reverse complement strand
GCACTGTTTGTGGGTTGGTGGGCACAGGGACATCGGTGTCCGTTTGCAGGAGAAAGTCAATGCGTTCAAGGCTGACGAGCTGGGTTTGCAGACTCGCCCACTTCTTGCCGATGGTGCGAATGGGCGTGTAGATTTGACCTAGGTAGTGGATGCCAAGGATGACCTGACCTGGGGAGAGGGTTCCGTGCGCTGCAGCATCCGCGCCGATGTACAGTGCTCCCGCAAGCCCAATCGCGCAGAGTATCTGTACAGCAGCCCCGAGGCTGCTGTCGAGCCAGGCAATCCGAATGCGTCGGGCGACTGCACTTTCGGCGATGGTTTGATACCGTGCTAGGGTATAGCTTCGCAGGTTGTAGGCTTTTACGGTTTGCAGGCCTGAGAGCGCACTTTCGATGATGCCAAGGGCCTGACTTTCCTGTTGCTTTGCGGCGCGTGCGGTGGATTTGAGGGCTGGCCGCGTTGTTCGTCCGATCACGACGAGAATTGGTCCAAGAACCAGGGCGATCAGCGCTAGCTGAAGGTTGAGCGTGAGAAGCGCTGCGGTCATCGCGATGATGGACAGTGTTGCCGTAAGCACGGGCAGCGCACCTTCAAGGAGAATCCACTCCAGCGCCTGGGTGTCGGTTTGGATACGGTAGAGGGCATCCGCGGTTCCGGATGTCAGGTGGCTTGCAATCGAACGCTTTTGTGCCGCATCAAAGCACTGTCCACGCAGCTCGACGGTGACTTTTTGTCCCGTGCGCGTGGCGACGATGCTGCTAGCCATATTGATTAGCTGCTGGATGACGGCAAATCCAATGCTTGCGAAGGCGAGTGTGAGGAGGCTGTGTGTCCAGGATGCAGGCAAGAAGCTGAGCGCTTTTGATTTTCCGCTGATGGAATCGATCGCCGCTTGAAGCGGGAGTGGAGTTAGGACGGAGACACCGGCACCGATGGCTTCGAGCGCTATCAGGGAAACAAGGGCACCAACATGTTTTTTAGCGGTGTTAGCGACTAGTGACCCGCGCAAATCATCGCCATCCTGTACTTGGAGAATGACATCGGCTCAAGCCCAAGCTCTGCGAGCTCAGCCAGAAATCCTGTGGGAGGTGCATCCACAAACTTTACTTCGAGGACCCGCCCAGCGACAATGGGTTTTGCTTCTGCTCCGCGCTGCGGAAGGATAAAGTCATGCATCGGAACCGCACGGACATCGTGGTCGAGGGTAACCCGGAGGTCTATACCATCCACAATTCCCATATACGCTTGACGGGTATACGAAACGAGCTGAGTGGGCCGTAGCGTGTTTGCTTCGATGTCGCGGGCAAACCATTTTGGTTTTGGACTTGTTGCCAAGGTATCGATGTCAGCGGCCTTTACGGTTGAACGGTGTTTAACGACCTGACCTGGGGCCGGTTTGGCTTTGTATTCAACGTGGATGATGTCTTCTAGCCCATACCGTCGCAGGCGCCATTTTCCGGGGAGGTCTCGCGTAAACGATGCGAGCATTGGTGTATCGAGGTAGAGGCTGGCCACCGCATAGGTGCCATCCCCGCCGCCGTAGGTATCCGGGCCAAGCGTCGTCGCAAGCTTTCCCAGCAAGGCATCGACGATGGTTTCATCGACGATGAACTTGAGCTCGGTGCCAGTACGAACATGTGTAGCGCTTGCTTCTGTTGATGTCATTTATTGTTGTGGTCTCCCGGGACCACCATCCAACGTCCCACGCGGGACATCCCGAACGGCTTTGTATCACGCTGCTCTATGGTGTGACGCGTACGTTTTGTATCGCAATCTTTGTCCGTGCTGCTAACGCAAAAAGTACCCGCATTCAAACTATAGTGCTTTATGAATAACTGGATTATTGGCATTCGAGGGACACGTTTGCAGACACTGGAGATAATCAAGTGTGACTGCCGGATATCCGCAGCGGCGGTGTGAGATTGTGATGCGTACATCCACGCCGAAATTAAGGCCGTCCGGGACCACCTGGCCCCATGCTACGGGGTGTTACGCCTGCTGATTTGCCACTGAGCTGCAGCTTGACCTGCTCAATACGTTGTTTGATGAAGTCGTTTAGGTTGACATTTCGACCGAAACCGCCGGGGCCACCTGGGCCACCCGGACCACCGAAAGGCCCGCCTGGGCCGCCAGGAAATCCATCACCCTCGGTCGCTGGCAGCTGAGCGGTGCTCTCGAGGCTAAGGCCATTTGCTGAGAACTTCAGGATGCGGTTGCCACTCACCACGAAAATGGCATCCTTGGTTGCCGACGCAGCAGCCGGAGCTGAGAAGCCACCCGGACCATCTGGACGTCTCGGACCCCCGGGACCTTGCATCTCTTCGTCAAGCTTTTTGACAGGGGCAACACGTTCCGTCAAGAGGTCGACATCCGGGGTGATGCCTTCAAGGATCGTAACCGCTGCTTTACACGCGGCGAGATAGCTTGCCTTTGCAGCCGGCACGGTGAGAAACCGCTTTATCAAAATGTCACGTTCGCCAACGGGCTTCTCAACCGACAGCTGCGTGGCATCGATTCCAGCCATCGGGAACCCACCAAATGCCAAATCGAGATCCCAAGGGAGGAACTCGTATTTTCCGGATTTCGGGTTACGGACGATGTAAAAGTTGTGGCCCATCATCAGAATGGTGTCAAGACTGCCCGTGACAACGGTTCCAGCCAGGAATTTGGCGAACTGCGGGATGTCCAGATAGGTGCCTAGTTTTGCTGCGAATTCGCTATCCGATGCCTCGTGCACAAATTTCGTGAATGCCATGAAGTGTTGCTTGTCAGCATCCGTGGGCTTGCCTTTGGAATCATAGGTTTTCTCGTAGGGCGCCCAGTCATCCCCATACGGAAATGTGTGTGCGCCTTCAGGCTTTAAGACAAGGGTTGGTGCTGTCCCGTAGGCCGTTTTCAGAAAGTCGGTATCGAGCTGTTCCGATGATGTGTAGAGACCAAGCACTTTGTTTTCTGCTGTCCCCGGGATGTTCAGCGTGACCTTGACAAAGGCCGTGCGGCTGCAGACAACGCCAAGTTTTCGGAAGACGGTGTAGGCAATCGCCTCCCGGATTCCAGATGGGTCCATCGCGTTATTGCTAAGGTTAATGGTCGTTTCACCATTTACGGTTTGCGTTTTGATGAACTTATTGACATCGATTTTGAACGGGCGCTTCAGGCTTCCCTGGCTCGAGCGGTAGCTTGCATTGCCTTTGAAGCGTATGGCGACATCGAGGTCACGGCCATCGATGGTGACTTTTACGCGCTCCTCAGGATACTCACTGTCCATACCGCCCGTGCGCTGAGGCTGCATCGCATCCCATTGGGCTTTCGTCAGCTCGATGCGAATCTCGTGCATCGCCTCACGTATGTGAAATGGCTGCGGTGTTGCTGCCTGTTGGAAAACGATGGCTGCGGCGTAGACGAAAGGGGTGATTGCGTGCGTAAGCATGCATCATTGTGGCCAAGCAAAGTGAAGCGAATGTGAAGGGGGGTGTCGTTCTGAACCTTATGCTGTCACAGCGTGATACGCGGCGATTGAAATTTCATGTCGGCGGGCCTGTGCACAGGCGATGTCGAAGTTCGACTGCATCCGCATCATCGTTTCGAGGGGTAGTCCGAAGACTTTTTCAATCCTGATAGCCATGTCGGGAGACAATGACGCCCGCTCATTCACAAGGGCCGATAATGCTTGTCGCGATACACCCAGGTGCTCAGCGGCGGTAGATACGTTTAGGTCATTTGCTGCGATGACTTCTTCGCGCAAAAACTCCCCGGGATGCACCGGCCGAATCATCTCAATGTCTACGCTCATAGTCATTCCTTTGTCAGTGGTAGTCTTCGAAATCCAGCTCTTCAACGGCTCCATCGGCTATCGAAAAGGTCAATCGCCAATTCTTCGTAACGTGTAAACTCCAGGTGCCTTGTCGAGAGCCCACTAATGTGTGTGCCTTCCAAGTTGGTATTGCATACAGCTCATTTGGTGATTCCGCAGCAACTAGGAATGAGATCATGCGTCGCAGTTTTGGAGCGACTTCAGATGGCAACCCGCTAGGGTCATCAAGCGTAATCAGTCGCTTTAGACCTTTGTGTCGGATGGAACGAAGGACCATAAACACAAATATCGTCGCCGGTTGAAAATGTCAAGTGACACGTTACGGTTTACATTATCGGGTGATGCGCAAACTGGAAACAAATGCATTAATGTCGCCATGACCTACCGGCTCTTCCTCGCTGTCATCGCCCTTGCCGTGACCATAACTCCCGCACGCACACAGACGAATGTCCAAGCTCTTGGTTTGATTCCGCGACCGCAGAGCATTTCGCTGACATCGGAGAAAGTCGATGTCAGCGGCAAACCGGACATTTACGGAGGTCCATTCCCTGCGGCGGCAGCACACCTTGCAAAACAGCTGCTTGTTGTGACACCAGCGAAGAATGTTGAGAATATACCCCATCTGGGTATTCGCTATGATATGACATCCGGGCTTGCTCCGGATGCGTATCGCATCGATGTCAACGCAAATGGAATCACGCTCCGCGCATCAACGGAGGCTGGCGCCTTTTACGCAACGCAGACACTGCTGCAGCTGCTCACGGAACCCGGCACGGGAAAAGCACCGCTTCAGCGCCGCAGTGTTCTGCAGGGGATGTCGATCACAGATAGTCCACGCTTTCCCTGGCGTGGCTTTATGCTTGATTCCAGCCGTCACTTTCAGCCCAAAGAAGACATCTTCAAGTGGCTGGATTACATGGCGATGCACAAGCTCAATGTCTTTCACT
>CAIRTT010000075.1 GCA_903881535.1 uncultured Armatimonadota bacterium | reverse complement strand
CGAAGTACTACCCGACGATGCGCGGGGCGGCAGAGTTTTACGTGGACTTCCTTGCCGAAAACCCGGATGGCTTCCTCGTAACCGCACCCTCCAACTCGCCTGAAAACGCCTTCCGAACCAAGGATGGCAAAGCGGCGCATACCTGCGCCGGGCCTGTCATGGACATCCAGATCGTACGGGAGCTGTTCAGCAACACCATCAGCGCCGCAAAGGTTCTGGGCGTAGATGCCGACCTGCAAACCATTCTCACCGAAAAAATGGCAAAGCTCCCGCCGCACAAAGTGGGTAAGTTTGGTCAGCTGCAGGAGTGGCAGGATGACTACGATGAGGTCGAGCCAGGCCACCGCCACGTGTCGCATTTGTATGGCCTTTTCCCCGGCGACCAGCTGACGCCGGCGGGGACACCGGAGCTCGCAAAGGCCGCCCGGACATCGCTTGACCGCCGCGGGGATGATGGAACAGGCTGGTCACTCGCCTGGAAGGTCGCATTCTGGGCACGCCTCGCGGATGGCAACCGTTCCCTCAAGCTACTGCAGCGCTTCCTCAAGCCAGTCTTTGACACCAGCTACAACATGACCAATGGCGGCGGCGTCTACCCGAACCTGTTCTGTGCACATCCGCCATTCCAAATCGATGGCAACTTTGGCGTCAGCGCCGGCATCGCCGAAATGCTACTGCAAAGTCATGAGGTGACCGAGAGCGGACTGCCGATTCTGCGGATTCTCCCGGCAACACCGGATGCCTGGCTAAATGGAACAGTGACTGGTCTGCGGGCACGGGGCGGGGTTGAAGTGAGTGTCATCTGGATGCAAGGTCGGATTGCAAAGGTCGTTCTCACAGCCACGATGCCGACCAAGATTGCCGTCGACACAATCAACCTCCCGACGGCGGCAAGACAGCCAGGCGGCGGGGATGGCTACCTGCACTACTGGACGCTTCGGAAGGGTCAGACGGTGGTGTACGGCGGGTGATGTTTACGCTGCGTCATGTGCGGGCTCCGAAGCCAAATGTCGTTTTGGAGCTTGTCGTGGAAGAGCATCCGATAAAGGTCACCTTCCGCCGGATGAAGTCGATTCGGATAATGGTCAACCCTCCGGATGGCCATATTACGATGTCGGTTCCCCATGGCACGACGCAAAAGGTGATCAAGGCATTTGTGGTGGAGCGGCTGGCGTGGCTGGATGCTAGCAAGGCGGAGGTCGCCCGGCGGACACAGGCGAGCCCGCAGGTCCCGGTCATCCCGGTCACGGATGGCTCCATCCACATGATTCTCGGCAGTGAAATTCGCGTTGGGATTGCTCGGGGCTATTTGCGCCGGGGAGTTCAGCAAAGTGGTGATGCCCTCCTCCTAAAGGTGCGTGACACGGATGGCCAAGCGGAAATCGATGCCCTCTTCGATGCATGGAAGCGCGACATCCTGAAGGAAGCCGTTGGTGCGCTGGTAGCACGCTACGAACCCATCATGGGTGTTCATGTGAACGAGATTGGCATCAAGAAAATGTCCACGCGGTGGGGAACATGTGCGGTCAAAGCACATCGCGTTTGGATAAACCTTGCGCTTGCGTTATTCCCGCTGGAATGCCTTGAAATGGTGGTCGTGCACGAGCTGACGCATCTGCTTGAGCGTAACCATTCAAAGCGCTTTTACGCCCTCATGACGCAGTTCATGCCAGACTGGCAAGCTGCAGATAAGCTGCTCATCGGCGGCATCCCGGACGTGGATTAGGCAATAAAGCCTGTTCGCAAATCCACTGCGCGTGCATAATGCTGGATGTATGTTGACTGATGCACCACATCGTTTGCGAAGAGCCTTTGCCCTGCCCGTGACGCTTGCCGCTGTAGCAATCGTTATGTCCGTAGCGACGGCAATGTTATCGCTGCTTCCGGGGGTGCAGACAAAGCCATCAGCGCCGCAGGGGGATGTGTACAAGTTACGAATTCGGCCTCTGCTTGACAAGTACTGTGTTAAGTGCCATGGCGCGGCAGCCACCTTTGGAAACCTTCGGCTTGATACGCTGCCGACGACATTCACGGATGCGGCAACGGCTGCGAAGTGGAGGGAAGTCCTCGATGTGATCGGTGGGCATCAGATGCCCCCGGCGGGTGACCTCCAGCCTAGCGCGGCCGAGGCAAATCAGCTCGCGGATTGGCTGCAGACCAACCTTGCCGCCGCCGAGACGGCCAAGCGTTCAAACCGTGTTGTGCTGCGCCGGATGAACCGCGCTGAGTACAACAACACGATTCGGGATTTAATGGGTGTTGACTTTCAGCCGGCGGATAGCTTTCCTGATGACCCTCCGGCGGGTGGCTTTGACAACATTGGGCAGGCACTGACGATTTCGCCGCTGCACATGGAGCTTTACTACGCAGCGGCGCGGCAGATTGTGGACAAGGCACTTGTCGAAGGGGCGCAGCCAAGTGGGTTCAAATGGCACTTTGAGCCTGATGAAAACAAGCTTGGGATGGACCAGTACCGCGTAAAGCATGGTGGGTTCAATATCATTCTGAATGATGGCGATAACCCGACAGAAAATGGCTTTACGCGGGTTCATCATGCAAGCTGGGATAAAGGCGTCAACTTCCGCGACTTCCGTGTGCCGGTAGAAGGCGAGTACATTTTGCGCTTTCGAGGGGCATCCAGAGTGCCGGATCGCGCTGCGGTGCTGGCATCCGCTGAGCGCATTTTAGGAGCCCGGCGGGATGAGCAGACCCGAGAGAATCCAAAGGGCAAGATATGGCATGACCAGCAGTACGAAACGGACCTGGCGCATTTCCGCAGCCACCGGATGTACACCTACGGACCAGCGCGGGTAAAAGTCACGCGTCATTTGGGGAGCCAACCGGATGTCATCGCTGAGCTCGATATCCCAGCTGCTGAGAGTGCACCGGGCATCTATGAAATCCGCACCTGGATGACGACGCAGCAGGCAGGTTTTGATATCGACTATGCCTATGACATCCCACCCGTGCTCGAAAACAACTGGCTGCAAAGCCGGGATAACTTCGCGCGCCCAGAGCTAATGGTTGATTGGGTCGAGCTGGAGGGGCCAATGTATTCGGCGTGGCCGCCAAAGAGCCAAGTGCAGCTGCTTGGCGCGGGTGGGGATGCGCCAGCCTCTGATGAAACCATCGCCGCAAAGCGTATCCTTGAGCGGTTTATGCCGAGGGCTTATCGGCGCCCTGTAACGCCATCGGAAGTGATGCAAAAACTCACGCTGTTTACCAAGAGCCGCCCGGGGAAGAAGAACTTTACAGATGCCATTAAAGCTCCGCTGGCGGCAATTCTGGCCAGCCCGGATTTTCTGTATCTGACCGAACCGATTTCGGATACGCAGGCATCCCGTGCCCTGAATGCCTATGAGCTCGCGAGCCGCCTCTCGTATTTTCTGTGGTCGAGTATGCCGGATGATGCCCTGTTTAAAGAAGCTGCGGATGGCTCGTTACTCAAGCCAGCGGTAACTGCGTCGCAGGTCGACCGGATGCTCCGTGACCCAAAGGCATCGGCGTTTGTCAAGAACTTCACCGGGCAGTGGCTTGGTCTAAGAAAAGTCGGCGCCAACCCGCCGGCGCATAACCTCTATCCGGAGTATGACCGCCACTTGGAGACATCGATGGTGCGTGAGTCAGAAGCGTTTTTTGCCGAACTTCTCAACCACGATGTGGATGTCCATAACCTGATCAAGTCGGACTTTGTGGTGATAAACGAGCGGATGGCGCGGTTTTACGACATCCCGGGTGTCAAGGGAGATGCCTTCCGCCGTGTGGCGGTTGCACCCGAAAGCCACCGGGGCGGCATCGTGACGCAGGCGAGCATCCAGACGATT
>CAIRTT010000074.1 GCA_903881535.1 uncultured Armatimonadota bacterium | reverse complement strand
TGGAGTCATCCAGAAGGGGCTTCCTCGTAACTGTCAGCCTCTCAGATTTGTTGCCAGCTACGCGTTTCCGAGCTAGTAACAACCGCATCCAAGACCTTTTGACACGCCAGGCCATCTGCAAAGTTCGGATGAAACTCCTTACCCTCAGTAAACGCCACCAGCATGTCACGAATCAGGTTGATGAAGGTGTGCTCGTATCCGATGATGTGACCGGCTGGCCAGTAGTTGCCCGTGTAAGGGTGGCTGCCATCCGTGGTCTGAATCACACGGAAACCCTTACGGTCATCCGGATCCTCATGGTTGTAATACTCGAGCTCATTCATCCGCTCCATGTTGAAGACAATCGAGCCCTTGGAGCCATTGATTTCAAACTTGTTGTGGTTCTTACGTCCGGCAGCCATACGGGTCGCTTCAAACGTTCCAACAGCGCCACTCTCAAAGCGAGCGAGGAAAATCGAGCTGTCATCAACGGTGACTTCGCCCATCTGATCACTGGCCTTGCCGCCCAAACGGTCATCAATCTCCGCAAGGATTGGACGCTGCTTCACAAATGTATCCATCATCCCAGAAACTTCCGTGATCTCACCCATCAGGTAGCGAGCCATGTCAATCGAGTGGGCGATCAGGTCGCCATGTGCACCGCTGCCAGCAATATCCCCTTGCAAGCGCCACACAATCGGGAAGTTTGGATCGACAATCCAGTCCTGAAGATAGACGCTGCGCCAGTGGTAAATCCGGCCAAGGTCGCCATTTTCAATCATCCGCTTCGCAAGCGCTACCGCAGGTACTCCACGGTAGTTGAAACAAACCGCATTGGGAACGTTGTTTTCTGCTACCGCATCCTGCATCGCGCCTGCCTTGGCAACCGTGCTCGCAAGTGGCTTTTCGCAGAACACCATCTTGCCAGCCTTAGCGGCCTCGATGGCGATTTCGACGTGCGAATCACCGGGCGTGACGATGTCAACGAGGTCGATGTCATCGCGTGCGATGACCTTGCGCCAGTCGGTCTCATATTCTGCAAAGCCAAACTTTTCGGCTGCAGCTTTGACCTTGTCCTCGGTACGACCGCACAATACTTGCAGCACGGGTTCGATTCCGATTTCTGGGAAGAACTTGGTCAGTTGGCGATAGGCATTGGAGTGCGCTTTCCCCATAAACTGATAACCAATCAACGCAATACGAATCTTCTTGGTAGCTGACATCAACCAACCCTCCATCTTGTACGCAAAATCTGACCGCAAACCGTTCGACCATCAGGCTGTTTTCTCCTGCTGGTTTATCGTTGGGAAGCCAGCATCGATGCCAATTTCCCGCAATCCGTTACAATCATCAGTGTACCGCTGGAGGTTGAACACGTTTAGAGAGACTGGGTAAGCATCGAAAACCAGCGCGATCCGATATTTTGAGGGGTGGATCCGAAACCATTTCTGGAACCGTAGACGGATGTAAAAACGTATTTCGACGTAGACTGGAGCAACGATGACTAACCTGCCAACCGACTATGATGCGCGTGTTTACGCCGGAATTCTTGGGAAACTGATCGGCGTTTACCTCGGCCGGCCCTTCGAAGGCTGGGGGCGACGACAGATTGAAGAGACCATTGGCGAGGTCAACTACTACGTTCACCAGCGCTTTGGAGTGCCGCTCGTTATCACGGATGATGACATCAGCGGAACGTTCATTTTCCCCCGCGCTTTCGATGACAATAACTGCCCATACGACATCACACCGAAAATGGTCGCCGATGTTTGGCTGAATCACCTAATCGAAAACAAAACGGTGCTCTGGTGGGGCGGACTCGGTGTCAGCACCGAACATACGGCATTTCGTAGGCTGAAGGATGGAATCCTGCCTCCCGAATCTGGAAGCATCGAACGGAATACTCAGGTCGTTGCAGAGCAAATTGGTGCGCAGATATTCATCGATGCTTGGGCGATGATTGCTCCTGGCGACCCCGAGAAAGCAGCCCATTTTGCAGGGGTGGCCGCGAGTGTCAGCCACGATGGCGATGCTGTTCGGGCGGCGCAGCTCATCGCTGCAATGGAAGCAATCGCATTTGTCGAATCAGATCGTGACAAAATTCTCGATCTTGCGCTCGTTCACATTTCCAAGCGTGGAAAGATCCGCCGGCTCGTGGATGATATCCGGGCATGGCATTCCGCCGATCCAAGCGACTGGCGCCAGACGTTTACGCATATTGAGAACAAGTATGGCTACGATAAGTTCGGTGGCGGGTGCCACGTCATCCCAAACCACGCCATCATCCAAATGGCGTTCCTTCACGGGGATGATGACTTCCAGCGAACATTAATGATTGCCGCAACCGCAGGGTGGGATACGGATTGCAACGTCGGCAATATCGGTGCTCTGATGGGAATCAAGAACGGCCTCGATGGCATCGAGCGGGGGCCGGATTTCCGTACTCCTGTTGCGGATCGGATGTACTTGCCTAGCGCAAAGCCGGGCTCTCAGATCACTGATGCTGCGATAGAGGCCGT
>CAIRTT010000073.1 GCA_903881535.1 uncultured Armatimonadota bacterium | reverse complement strand
CTATTTCCATCGATATGTCGCGGACAAATCCCGCGGGCTGGGAAAACGACCGGCCTGTTCGTGTTGCGCAGCAAACGGATGCTATCCTATACGAAGCGCACATCCGGGATCTGACCACCCACCCGGGGAGCGGCGTCCCCGAGGCCCTCCGCGGAACGTACGCCGGCCTCGCGACGAGCACATCCAACCCGGTGAGCGGCGAGCCTACGGGCATCAACCACCTTGTGCGACTTGGCATCACCCACCTCCACCTGCTGCCGTTTCAGAACTTCAACCCGGAGCACTCACGGGATTACAACTGGGGTTATGAGACCACGCTCTTCGATGTCCCTGAGGAGCAATACGTCACGCGGCCCGGGGATTCCGAGCGAACCATCCGGGAAGTCAAGCAGCTTGTGCAAGCCTTACACCGCTCGCGTATTGGGTTGGTGATGGATGTTGTTTATAACCATTCCGTCCCGGCAAGCGGGGACTCCAGCGCATTCTGGGCAGCTGTTCCGTACTACTGGTTCCGGACCGACCACGAAGGCAATGTCATTAATGAAAGTGGCGTTGGAAATGCCCTAAACGATGAACGGACAATGGTCCAAAAGTTCATTTGTGACAGCCTTGCTTTCTGGGCGCGGGAGTACCACATCGATGGCTTCCGCTTTGACCTCCTCGGCATTTTCACACCTGCAACCGCGAAAGCGGTCCGGAGGCTCCTCGACGTGATACGGCCGGGAATCATTTTGTACGGCGAGCCATGGAGCGGCGGGGGACCAGTGCGCCTCGGGAAAGGCGACCAGCGCGGAACCGGTGTCGCCGTATTCAATGACACCTTCCGTGGGCTGTTCCGGGGCGACCTGGATGGCGATGGCAAAGGTGTCCTCACCGGCGCTGGCTGGGATCCGGCGGCGATGCTGCGCGTGCTTCGTGGTTCGCCAGACTTCGCAGCGATGCCGGCCGAGAGCGTCAATTACATCAGCGCACATGACAATATGACCCTCCGCGATAAGCTCGCGCGTGTCCTCGGGGCTGCCACTGACTCAGACCGTGTGAATGCTGCCGTGCGCGCTGGTATCACGGTCACGATGCTGTCTCACGGCATCCCGTTTCTTGAAGGTGGCATCGAGATCGGCCGCACCAAAGGCGGCAACCACAACTCCTACAATGCTGGCGACAAGGTCAATCAGTATGTCTGGCGCTCGCTGACACCTGCGGATGCCCAGTGCATTAGCCATATCAGCGGACTCGCTGCTCTCCGCAAAGCACACCCTGCTTTCCGCAGCAATACAAGGCTAAGCGGGCCATCCGTGATCAAGCTGGTTCGAACGGGTCTGCCCGAACAGGTCCTCGCGTGGGAACTGGATGGCATTGATTCCAGCGACCCGTGGAAAACCATCCGGGTCATCGTCAACCTCTCGCAGAAGCGGGTTGATATTACTGGGATGGAGCGCTGGCAGCTTGGCTACTCGGATGATGCATTGGGGATTCGGGCATCCGCCGGAGCGGGGATGGTCTGGCAGCTCGAGCCAGGCGGCACCGTCGTCCTCCACAACAGCTAACTAAGCTTTGGGTGTTTTCTTTTCCGGGCCATCCAGCTGAATCGCCACCAAGATGTCGCTGAGGACATTCACACCTGAGCGCAGGCGGGCGATGATCCAGTCGACGGGCAGAAGCAGCGGCAGCGCAATGGCAACGGTTTCAGGGGTGAGGCCGGCGGCACCAAGAACTAGTGGCAAGACGATAAGACCGGCTTCCGGGATACCGGCGATGCCGGCTGCGGCAAAGCAAGATGCGAGAACAACGGTGATCTGACCTGTGAGGCCAAGCGGCATCCCGAGGGCTTGTGTCAGGAAAATGGCCGCCATCGCTTCATAGAGCGTGATGCCATCGTTGTTCAGGTTGGTTGCAATACAAGCCGAGAGGCGCGCATTTCCATGGGAAACGCCGAGCTTCTCAAGGCAGCGCAGCGTGATTGGGACAGTCGCCAAGCTTGAGTTGGTGGAGAGGCCTGAGATAACTGCATCCGCGCTCTTGCCAAAGTATGTGGCGGGGTTCCGGCGACCAAAGACCCAGGCCGCGAGCGGATAGTAGATGAGCGCATGGATGAGCAGCCCCGCGACGACGATGCCTAAAAAGCCACCAAGGAGTGTGAAGACACTGGGCCCCGTATTTCCGACGACTTTACTAACAATGAGTAAGACAGCGAGCGGGATGACCTTAATCGTCCACTCGAGCATTTGAAGCAACAGGTGGTAGCAGGCGTGCACGGCGCGCTCGAGGAGCTCTGCACCATCGATGCCTTTTTGCCGGATCGCGCGCAGCGCGGAGCCGAGTAAGACAGCAATGAGGACGACGCTAAGCAGGTTGTTGTAGACAAAGGGGCGAAGCAGGCTGCTGGGGACGATGTAGGTGATGTTCGGGAGAATCTCAAGCGTTGCGCCGGGGGATGCGGGATCATCCGACTTCTTGGCATCCGGTGCTTTGGCATTCGTCGCACTGATCAGAGACTGGATTTTCCCCTGCCAGGCCTTACCGGGCTGGAGGGTGTTCATCAGCGTGAGGCCAATCAACATCGCGATGCTGGTGTTGAGCGCACAGACGGCCAGAAGCTTTGGGATGGAGCGCTTAGGGATACTGATGTGGACGATGCCATCAATGATCGCAAAGAAAACAAGCGGCACCGCGAGGGCGCGGAGCACTTGGATGACCAACATCCCGGTGCCACCCGCCGTGTCTAGCCATTTTGTGCGTCCCGGGTCAGGCCCGAGTGGGCTGGTT
>CAIRTT010000072.1 GCA_903881535.1 uncultured Armatimonadota bacterium | reverse complement strand
CTCACATCGCTGCGAGCGGCTTTGCCAAAGGTGATGGTGATGTCTGATGCACAACCGCGGCAGACGCGTGTTCTGGATCGTGGTGAGTATCTCCAACCGCGTGATGTCGTTGCGCCGGCAATACCGGCTGTATTTGGTGCCGCCCCGATAAAGAACCGTCTGGACTTTGCAAAGTGGCTTGTTCGAACCGATAACCCTCTGACGGCTCGTGTACAGATCAACCGGTATTGGCAGCTCTTCTTTGGTACAGGTTTAAGTAAGACGAGCGAAAACTTTGGAACGCTTGGCGAGGCCCCCAGCCATCCAGAGCTACTCGACTGGCTTGCGACAGAATTTTCCTGGGATTGGGATGTCAAGCGCATTTACAAGCTGATTGTCATGAGTCACACGTACCGGCAGAAGTCGGAAGTGCTCCCCATTCATCTGAAAAAGGACCCCTCGAACCGCTTGTACTCCCGGCAAAGCCGGCTTCGCGTTCAAAGTTTGTTACTACGGGACATCGCGCTAGCGACGAGCGGTCTGATGAACCAACGCATTGGTGGCAAGCCTGTCTATCCGTATCAACCTGCGGGTATCTGGGATGGTCTATCCATCACGAAAGAACGCGATTTTTCCTATCCTCAGAGTACGGGAAGTGATCTTTATCGGCGCAGCATTTACACATTTTGGCGAAGAACTGCAGGTCCGGGCAATATGTTCGACTCTGCCAGTCGCCAGCAGTGCACCGTGAACGCGAGCCGGACAAGCACGCCGCTGCATGCACTCACGATGTTGAACGACATAACTTGGATTGAAGCATCCAGAGTGCTCGCAACAAACGCGCTCGAATGGAATGGGACTGTCGAAACATCCATCGATGACATGGGTTTAACAATTCTTGCAAGACCACTCTCGAGCAAGGAGCGTAAGACAATGCAGAAGCTGTTGGGAACGGCGATGAAGTATTACAGCAGCCACGGCCCGGATGTTGATGCCATCCTGTCATCGGGTTATGCTCCCGCACCAAAGCGCAATCGGACACAAATCGCAGCATTGACCCAGGTTGCTCTGGCTATGCTCAATCTGGATGAGGCCATCACCCGTGAATAACATCAATAACCCGATTCTTCCAACGCTGGAAGCCCACGATTCTGGCTTTAGTGGCCTCACGAGGCGGACGCTTCTCACGGGAACGCTTGGCGCTGCGGGTAATCTGGCATTGTCTTGCCTTCTAACCGATGATGCATCAGCGCAGACACCTAAGTCGGTTACGACGCTTCCGATAAAAGCCAAACGCTTGATTATCCTCTGGCAAGGCGGCGCGCCGAGCCACGTCGACCTCTTCGATCACAAGCCGCATTTGCAGAAAATGCGTGGTGATGAGCTCCCCGCATCCGTTCGTTCAAAGGTTCGCCTCTCAACGATGACGGCTGGAGCCAGTCGCCATCCGATTTTGCCTGCACTCAAGCCTTTTGTGCCCTATGGAAAGAGTGGGATTCACCTGAGCCCTCTCATACCGGGCATCGGAAGCATCGCCGATAAGTTCACGCTCATCAACTCGATGACAACGGATGCGGTCAACCACGCGCCGGGTGTCACATTGTTTATGACTGGCTCGCAGATTCCAGGGCGACCAAGTATGGGATCCTGGCTTGTCTATGGTCTTGGCAAAATGACGGAGGACTTGCCGAGTTTTGTTGTGATGACATCCACGGATGTTGGCAAAACCTGTGGCCAGCTGTTTTTTGATTACTATTGGGGGAACGGATTTCTCCCGAGCCAGCATCAGGGAACGCGCTTCCGCAGCGATGGCGAGCCTGTCCTCTATCTGGATAATCCAAAGGGTGTTCCGCCTGAGCTTCGTAAGGCTATGCTAAATGGAGTGCAGAGTGTGAATAAGGCCCATCTTGCGAAGAAGGGTGACCCCGAGATTGCAAGCAGGATTAGCCAATACGAGACTGCGTTCCGGATGCAAACCAGTGTTCCAGACTTGCTGGCTATTGAAAAAGAGCCTCAGCACGTCATCGATCTCTATGGCAAGGATGTCCAGCGCCCTGGTTCCTTTGCGCGAAACTGCCTGCTTGCGAGGCGTCTTGTAGAGCGTGGAACGCGCGTCGTCCAGCTGATGCACTCTGGCTGGGACCAACACGGCAACTTGTCGACGCAGCTCGCTGAACAATGCCGTGACACAGATCAGCCCGCGGCGGCTCTTGTTAAAGACCTTGAGCAGCGCGGCTTGTTGGATGACACAATCGTGCTCTGGATGTCTGAGTTTGGCCGTACGGTTTTCGGCCAGGGTGATATCAATGCATCCAGTGGCTACGGTCGTGACCACCTAGGATCGGTGTATTCGGTGTGGGCGGCAGGCGGCGGGTTCAAGAAAGGGCTTGTTTACGGTAAGTCGGATGACTTTGCCTACAACGTCGCCGAGAACCCAGTCCACGTGCACGACTTACAAGCCACTCTGTTAAACCAATTCGGGATTGACCACCGTCATTTGACATACCGCTACCAGGGACGGGATTTCCGCTTGACGGATGTCTATGGAACTGTGATTAAGGACATCCTTTCCTAATCCAAGAGTGCGAGCGTGACCACAACCGCGGAAACATTTGCGCGGTGCGACATCGTTCTTGATGTCGACGGCTTTGGTCAGGGTTCAAACACAACCCTCATCTAAAACAAAAAACGAGCACCTCTCCAACTTTGCAAGAGGTGCTCGCTTCGCCTAAAAAACTGTTTGTAAACTTTAGTTGCTGTACATCCCAAGCCACCGGCTGGTGTACGCAGTAGGCTTGTTTCCACGCTGCCCACGCCCCGTGATTTCAACAAGGCCATCAATGGCTTCTGTAGCGACTGCTGAAGGTTCCACTCTAAAACAAAAAACGAGCACCTCTCCAACTTTGCAAGAGGTGCCCGCTTCGCCTAAAAAACCGTTTGTAAACTTTAGTTGCTGTACATCCCAAGCCAGCGGCTGGTATACGCAGTAGGCTTGTTTCCACGTTGCCCACGTCCTGTTATTTCAACAAGACCATCCACAGCTTCCATAATGGCTTCCGCAAGGTTTTCGCAAAGTGCGCGATCGGAATTGCTTGGACCATGCGCCTCGATGTTATAGACAATGCCGCCGCGGCGGCCGAGGGT
>CAIRTT010000071.1 GCA_903881535.1 uncultured Armatimonadota bacterium | reverse complement strand
ATCGAAGGTATGAATGGCCATATCTTTAAGAAGCACATCGGGCATCACATCCCGAAAGCCACCAAAGTGTGCTCCGATGAAAAAGTCTGATGTCAGGATTGCGGCACCACCTAGACTTTCAATGGCTTGTTTAAACGCAACTAGGCCGCTGTCATAACGCCGGGATTGACTAACCATGTACAGTTTTTGCGCATCGGTGGCAGCGGTTAACATCCTGTGTGCGCTAGAGAGAGAAACCGACATTGGCTTCTCACCAAGGACCGCCACTCCGTGCCGAAGGGCTGTGATGGTGACTTCCTCATGAGCTTCAGGAATAGACACATCTACTACAAAGTCAGGCTTCGTTACGGTGAGTGCTTCCGTCAAAGATACAAAGTCACGGATATTCGTAGCGCCAAAGTCGGAAAGCTCGGAGATCGCCTGCCGAGCTTTGCCATCCATAATGTCTACCCAACCAACGAGTTCTACCCTGTGACTGGTCGAAAGAATATTCTTGGCCCAGGCACGGCCCATCCCCCCTGCACCGACCAACACTGCACGATGTATCAAGCTACTTGAACCATCCCAATGGAGAATTTGGGCACGTCTGTGTCGAGTAAACGCTTGTCGCTACTGGCGCGGCCCATCGCACCGCATTTCCAATCACAGTCCTAATCTCCGATTGATAATAAACAGGGTACGTTTCATGTCCCGGCGAGAAATAGAAGATGCGTCCCTGGCCACGTGTCCAGCAACATCCACTCCTGAACACCTCTCCTCCAGCAAACGACGAAATGAAGATGAGTTCATCTGGTTGCGGGATATCAAAGTACTCACCGTACATTTCCTGCTGTGGAATTTGGAAGACCTCAGGTACATCTTTTGTAATCGGATGGCCTGGACGAACGGTCCAAACCGTTTCACTGTCATCGTCCCGCCAGCGAAGTGCGCACGACGTCCCCATCAGCCTTTTGAACACCTTGGCAAAATGCCCTGAGTGAAGCACAATCAAGCCCATGCCACCAAGCACACGCTGATAAACACGCTCAACAATCTCATCTGAGACATCGCCATGTGCCATATGGCCCCACCAAGTGAGGACATCGGTATCGGCAAGAACCGCTTCGGTCAAGCCGTGTTCAGGTTCATCCAATGTAGCAGTCGTAACGACACAATCATCACCCAGTCGTTCTTTGATGCCCGCGGCGATGACTGTGTGCATGCCATCTGGGTACACCGAACGAACCAGGTCAGATTCCTTTTCGTGTCTAAACTCACTCCAAACAGTGACGCGTATTGACATATTGCTTCCCCGGGTAAAAGAAAAGCCCGTGCATTGCACGGGCAGAGAACTACTTTCGGTCCGTCAGACCTTGCCATTGCCACGCAGTGGAATCTGGTCTGAACTGATAGTCAAGGAAGATAATTCCCAGTAGGAATACCCATATAAACCCAAGGGCTGCCCACAGCCATATAAGCCGGGTTCCCCCCTTGACGTTCATGAAATTCACGACTACCAAAACAGCCTTCACCGTAGCCACGATGAGAGCAATGACAATATTCCAACCAACCCAGTGCCACATTTTGCTCAGGTCGATGAAGTACAGAACGACTGTAACCACCAACAAGCCAAGAAGTGCAAAGTACGTTCCAAAGTAGAGACTCAGCTTTGGGTGCGAAATTCTCTCGATTGGCGCGCCTTCAGGTGCAAAACCCGCACCGTGACCATGTCCAGAAGCCATGTCTTACCCCTTAAGAAATCAGATACATCAGTGGGAATAGGAAGATCCACACAATGTCAACGAAGTGCCAATACAGTCCGACCATTTCTGTCGGCATATAGTCATCAACCGCTTCATGCTTCGTCAGGTACATCAGGATAAGCGTCGTCATACAGATGATTCCGATGATGACGTGAATACCGTGGAGACCGGTCATACAGAAGTAGATGGAGAAGAAGATCTTCGCCTTACCAGCTTCTATATCAAAACGTTCTCGTGCCGCGGATTTCACCACAACACGCGCCGTTGAATCAGCTGCTGATGTGACACGGTTGTCAAACCCGGCTTCAACTTCTGCAGTCTCAGGATTGTCCTTAGGCGCTACGAACGAAACTTGGTTTGCTTTTCTTGCAAGCTCAAGCTGTTCCCACGCAACATTGGCCCGGGGATTTTCCTCCACGCCAGCAGCTGGCTTGTGGTGTTCATGAAACACCGTAAGCGCCTTGGCATAGTTAAAAT
Source organism: uncultured Armatimonadota bacterium (assembly GCA_903881535.1). Classification (GTDB taxonomy): domain Bacteria; phylum Armatimonadota; class Armatimonadia; order Armatimonadales; family Armatimonadaceae; genus CAIRTT01. Next base: position 734 of record CAIRTT010000071.1, on the reverse strand, counting down.
TCTGATCCGGTAACAAACCTTCGTTGATTTTGCTTGTGTACTCTACGAACTTGATTCCCATGAATCCAAATGCACAGACACAAGTGAACATCAGTAACAGTGCGACTTTTATTCTCTGACCATGCTGCGCGTAATAGACAGACAGTGCCGCCGATAGCGAGCTTGACAGGAGAACCAATGTGTTCAACGTACCAAGCTTGACATCGAGAAAGTGGTGCGCTTCGAGGTATGTATTAAAATACATCACACGATACAGCGTGTAGGCTAGGAACAATGCACCGAAGAACATCACTTCGGTAACAAGAAACGACCACATCCCAACGATGTACGATTCGTTTTGTTGATCCAAGTCTTCAAACTGAACGGAGAGCCTCTGTTCAATCATGTGATGACCGGATCCGGCAACGGCAGCATTCTCCATGTTCTTTAGGCTCATACGTGAACCTCCTCAACAGATGACACGTGTACTAGATCATCATCAAACGGGAATCGGCTTGGTCCAACATCACCGCCATGATGGCTTTCCTGGAAGTACTCATAAGCTTCCCAAGTAACCACAGGAACCTCATGGAAGTTATGAGTATCTGGAGGACTTGTTGTCAACCACTCAAGGCCGACCGCACGCCACGGATTGTTCCCAGCCTTTTCGCCATGCTTCAACGAATGAATTAGGTAGATAACAGGAAGCAAGAATCCAACTCCGAGAACAAACGCGCCACCGGTAGACATCACGT
>CAIRTT010000070.1 GCA_903881535.1 uncultured Armatimonadota bacterium | reverse complement strand
GGGTCAAAACGCCATCGATAAAGTTGCGGAAGTGGTCATCACTCTTGTACAAGTGCAGCTCTTTGTCAGCAATAACGCTGTTCTTGATCTCTGCCGAGCTCGCATCGTGGATGCCACGGTTTGCCCAAACCCAGCCTTGCGTGCCCTCAAACGTGACGCCGCCCTTGACCTTGCTGGAGACAATCATCCGAACGCCATTCTCATAAATGGCCTCGAACTCGTAGTCATTCGCCGTGTCGTAAATCGGGTGCGTTGGGAAGTTGCCCTTTGCATTGACGATTTTGACAGGCCCGGTGTACTCAGTACCCATTCCCCACTGCGCGCAGTCAGGGTGATGTCCGCCCCAGTCGGTCAGCTGCCCACCGGAGTAATCGTAAATCCAGCGGAAGTTGACGTGGGTGCGCCCTGCACAGTAAGGCTTCCAAGGCGCTGGACCAAGCCAGCGGTCGTACTCAAAGCCATCCGGCCACACCCCCGGCGTTACCTTATCGGCCGTCCGACCATAGTCAGGTCGCCCCGATGGAAGCCCCACCTTAACCGTCTGCAGCTTACCAATTCGCCCATTGCGCACCAGCTCAGCTGCGCGGCGGAAGTTGCTATCCGACTTCTGCTGCGACCCCGTCTGGAAGATGACATTGTGCTTTTTGACCGCATCCGACATGAGCCGGCCCTGCTTCACCGTCAGCGCAAGCGGCTTTTGGCAATAAATGTCTTTCTTGGCAGCCGCAGCATGCAGCACACAAAGCGCATGCCAGTGGTCCGGGGTTGCGATTTCAACAGCATCGATATCAGAGCGCTGCAGGACATCATGATAGTCAACATATGCCTTACAGCCTGGTCCCTTGGCGCCACGCTCTTCGTAGTATTCATCCACCATGCGACGCGCAGGCTCACGCCCAGCCGTCCCACCATTCCAGTAACCACCGCTCTGGAAGTTGACATCACAGACCGCAACCACCTGCACGCGCTTGTCCTGGAGAAAGCCTCCCATGTCGCCCGTGCCCTGGTTTCCGACGCCGATAAACGCCATCGTCACGCGGTCACTTGGCGCAACGTGGCCATCGCGGCCGAGGGCACTTGCAGGAATAATCCATGGAAGCGCGACCGCTCCAGCAGCACCAGCACTGGCCTTCAATAAGCCCCTACGTGTCATCTTTTGCTCTGCCATATTCGCCACTTACTCCTTTGTTACGAGCTCATCTGTGTTTAAAATAATGCTAGCGGTCAGCATCCAAGCCGCTAAATCTGCTGTTGGAATGCCATCCGGGCGCTTCGCCGCACCAACGAGGACAAGCTTATTTGCATCATCAGGATGCTGCTGATACTCAAGCCTGCGTAGCGCCGTGCCTTCGAGGAGAACATCCCGCTCGGACTTCGATGCCACACGCCCAAGCGCACGCCGGAACATCGCGTTCAGAATGCCAACATCCGAACCCTTGCCCTCAGCAATCGCCTTCTGAGCAAGAACTCGGGCGGCTTCGACAAATGTCGGGTCATTCAGGAGAACCAATGCCTGTAGCGGAGTGTTCGTACGGCTGCGGCGCACACGACAGGCTTCACGTCCAGGGACATCAAAGATTGCCATTTGTGGCGGACCAGCTGTCCGCTTCCAAATCGTGTAGATCGACCGACGGTAGAGACCATCTCCGCTGTCAGCTTTGTAGTTGCGGAGGTTGCCGTACACGCTCAGCTCATCCCAGAAACCAGCCGGCTGATATGGCCGAACACTTGGTCCGCCAACCTTGTCCACGAGGAGATCACAAATCGCCAGCGCCTGGTCACGAATCGCTTCTCCCGACAAGCGGAAGCGTGGACCACGTGCGAGGAGATGATTCTCCGGGTCACGCTTCATCGCATCCGGGGTGATCACACTGCTCTGGCGATACGTGCTCGAAAGCACCAGCGTTTTGTGCAGCTTCTTCAGATCCCAGCCGGAATCCATAAACTCAACCGCCATCCAGTCGAGCAATTCAGGATGACTAGGCGGCGCGCAGCGCACTCCAAAGTCTTCGGTTGTCTCGACCAGCCCGCGACCAAATAGCCGCTCCCAAACACGGTTCACAGCAACACGGGCGGTCAGTGGGTTTTCACGACTTGCCACCCACCGCGCAAACGAGAGGCGGTTCTTCGGCTGTCCGGCAGGAAGCGTCCCGAGCGCGCTTGGGATATCGGCGGTAACCACATCACCCGGCTTGTCATACGCACCACGCACCAGCACACGGCATTCGCGCGGCTTCTCAAGCTCGCCCATCACCATCGTGGTTGGAACCATCGCCAACACCTGCTTGCGCTCATCGGTCAGCTGCGCGAGCTTACGGTCAGCATCCCGTGCCGGATGGTTGGTGTTCGCCCGAATGTACGTATGTAGCGCGGCGACCTGTGCAGGCGTGCGCTTTTCAGAAGGGATCTGAAGAACAGCGAGTCCACCATCCGATGATGCTCCCGCAAGCGGATCCCCCGTTGTCAGCGAGATGCGGAAGTTTTGCGGCGCATGGTTTTCATAAATGGACCCAAAGTCCAAACGGAGAACAAGCTTGCCATTTACTGCGGTGACAGGCTTTGCAAACGCAAAGCGTGCATCGTGGGACTCGCGCGTCTTTGGATAAATCGCCCAGCCAGGTGTGTCCCCGTTGCCATCGATGCTACCGGAAACATCATGACCATCCTGCTGGAAGGATGCCACGGCCTTTCCAAATGGTGCATCTTTTCCACCCGTCGATGCACTAATCCCTGTCAGGACAAAGTTTCCGTTGAAGTGGCGGCTGACATAGCCATTTGCACCTGGCATCACTTCGATACGCACACCCGTGATGTCTTTGTCTACTGCATC
>CAIRTT010000069.1 GCA_903881535.1 uncultured Armatimonadota bacterium | reverse complement strand
GGTCGTAGGTGCTCGATACAAATGCTCCGGATGGCACGGTTACAGTTCCCTTAATGGTGGTGGTGCTACCGGATGTGAGAGCGCGTGCATCCCGGATGGCAGTTTCATGAAGTACAGAGCTGATTCCAGGCACGGCTGCTACGAGTGCGATAGCCGCGACAATCACTGGAGTTTTGAAAAAGTTATTCATTACGAGGCGACCTATCCAAGTGTGTATCTTGCCCGGACGTTACCACACCGGAATGTTCTGTGTCGTCGCGTGTACGAATCCCAGTAGTTTTGCTGGGGTGATGCTATTTGTAGGTGTATTCAAACGGGCGAATATCCCGTTTTGGCCACAGGTTTGTCCAGACATCAGCATCTACGCTGCGGTACGCGATGCGGACTTTCTTCTCTACTTTGTTCGTGCCGATGTACTTGCGAAAGTTTGCCAGAACGGCGTTCGGGGTGTTCGAGTAAATAATGAAATTTGTGGTTCCACTGCCGGTGTCATAGCCATCGTAGGTTTGCGTCCGCGGCATGCTGGAGGAGAGTTTTTCCTCGAAGGCGAGGATTGCAGGAGTGTCTGCGAAGAAGCTCTCAGGAAACTGAAGGACGATTTGGTATTGGTGGTCGGGGGGCGTGGTGGGAGTTTCCGATGTTCTGCTTTGCACTAGAGGTTGTAGGTTTGTGTATTGGGAAAGCCAGGCATCGAACGATGAAGCAACCTTGGATGCCTTCCCTGTTTCGTGGTCAAACAGCCAAACCGGGGCATCATCTGGGGAAGGAAGAGTGTTCGCAAGGCTCTTAAAGCAAAAGAGGTTACCGGAGCAGTCCGTTACGAATGCGAGACAGCCTTTTGCCTCAATGGATTGGCTTGAGTCGATGACATCCTCGATGCTTTGAAACTGTTGGATGTCGGCTAGCCGTGCATTACGTAGGACGATGAGATCCAAAATGTCAGGCGTGTAGACAGGGCCGTAGGTCTCTTGAAAGTCGCGATAGGACGCAGGGAGGAGCACATTCAGCATCGATGCGATTTGCTCAATGGCTGTCGACGATACTGCCTCTGTCATCTCTCCGCGCTGGAAGCGCTCAATGAAGTGTCGATGGAGTAGTTGGCGTACCGTCATGAGCATTTATGGCTTGGAGATGACGGCGAACCAGCGGTCTTCCGGATCTGAGAAGGCGAAGGTTGTGGTGCCGAAGTGGTCACCGATGGGGGAAACGACTACGCCTGCTGCGGTGAGGCGCTGATGTTCAGTCTCGATGGCATTGACGTGAAAACACATCGATGGCGCAACGGTTACAGCTCCATGTCCGGCCTTATCCATGAAGGCATTCGGGACGAGCTCAATGGCGGCGTCTTGATCTGCGAAGCCAACTTGAGGGATAGAAAAGCCATCGATATCCGATGTACGTTTTGTAACCATCCCAACTTGGTCGGTCCAAAACTGGTGGCACCGCTGTAAATCATTGACATAAATGACGACATAGCCTAGCTGCATTGCGACCTCCAAGGGTACCCGGCATTCATATCAGTTAGTGCGGGAGCCGGTCTACTATACGACAGGTGGGAATGTGATGAAGCTAGCGCCTCTGTGCCAGATCCAAGACGAAACCACCATCGCTCGATACTGTCCAGCCCTTAGGAGTGTCAGTGGCATTCCCGCCACGAATGCCAATAGAGTAGTCGAAAGCATCCGCTTTGAAGTCCACCTGATGTAACATCACCCGCGTCATACTAGACTTCGTAACATCCCATTCAAAGGCTAAATCAAGCGGCAAGATCCTGTCTGATGATGTGCTTTGCAGCGTCACTGACAGCTGTTTTTCATCAAACTGAATCCGAAGCACCATTTCATCTTGTACGGGGACAAACACGGTCATGCGCTTGCCAGTTTCTTTGACAACCACTTTCCCCGTTTTGACAAGCCTTGTGCCATTAGAGATGAAGAAGCCACCCGCACCAGGTTCCGTGCGTGAATGCGTATCTGTCCGCCAATGGTAACCATCGAGGACCGATGGCATCCGCTGTTCCACATCTTCAAGACGTGTCGCTGCATTGAGGAATGGCTGTGCGTATTGATCGCTGTAAACCGTGATGTCCCGAAGGTATAGCAAGTCACCTTTGAAGTGGAGATTTGCACGGTAGAAACGGCTTTGATACCAGACCGATGTCTCCACGGGATTCTTATTTGCGAATGGGTCGACCAGCTGAACTTGCGCCTGCGTCGGTGTTACGGGAAACGCCTTTTTGAACTTTCGGCCCGTTTCGCCCATCGTCTCGACAGTGGCACTGCCGTTTTTCCAGAGTGCAGCGAGCGCTTTGATTTGTGGGGCATATGCTGCCTGCTGGCTCGGCCAAGGGAAGGAGTTTTCTTGCCCCATCTGTGCATACGCAAATTGCTGAGTGGGCGCATCCAGAATCATCGACAGAAAGGACTTCACAAAATGTGATGACTGACCGGATGGCCAAACGGGCTCCATCGTGTCCGGTTGCGTTATTGTTTTGCCGTTTGGGAGTGTGTAGCTCCGGTCGTAATAGTAGACCGGGTCCTGCCCGAGCATCCTGAAGATGGGAGCGTCTATCTGGTTCTTCTTTTCGAGTGCTGGGCTCCAACAGTTACGCTTGCTCGGATAGTAGCCAGCGATGGGAGCGCCCCAAATCGTAAAGCCATCGGTTGCAATCTGGTCACGGCAAACGGCGAAGGCATCCGCGCCGTAACGTTCAGCGATATGGTTTATGGTAATCGCATCCAGATTCCAGCTGGCAATCGACTTTGGGTAAGTACCGAATACGTCCTTAAAGGTGCGCATCGCGGTGTCAGCAAGCTTAATGCGCTCGGCTTCTGTGTAGCCGATGGTGAAGGCGACATGCGGGATGTGATCCCATTCGTAGTCTGGCCGGCCCCGCCACTTGACTCCAGCGGCGTTGCAGTGCATTTCATTCATCTCAAACCAGAGACCGACCTCGTGGTTTGAAGGCATGTGTTGCTTGAGAAATGGGACAAATGGCCCAGAGACGAGGGCATCGAATTGGAGCAGCCACGTCGCGGGTAGGCCATACGGCTTAACGATTTCCATTTGCTTCTGGACAGGAAGAAGCAAGTCTGTTGTGAATCGCGGCTCAATCGCGCGGATGAAGTTGATAATGTTGATGCTTCGCACGTGTTCCGTTTACCATGCATTTTTTGTGAGTGCATAGGAACGCGGGGTGCGGAAGTAAACGGGGAACACGCAATACTCATTACCTTCGACGAGAAGTTAAGGGTGAAGTGCAGATGGGACGTCGATTCGTTTCTTGAGCGCCGTAGATGTCAGGCTAGTTGTTATGTCTTTCGATGACCCGGATATCAGCATCGTTCATCTTGCGTGTCACGCCAATCGCTTTCATCCTTGCATTGACAGCTTTGGACAGCTCAACCATACAGAAGATGTTGCCAAAGGGGACAAGCGTGTATAGGCCAATCATCCGATTTCTTTCAACACCGAGCACTTCGAGCGACCGGCTAAAGCTGTATGCGCTAAAGAGATGGAGACAAAGCACAACAAGGATGAGTGCCCAGGATAGAAGATAACTTGTGCTGGTGAAGAAGGGGATGGCAAAAGAGAACGCTGCTTGCAGGGTAACAATCGTCAGTGTCAAGCAGGTGTTATAGCTTTTGAGCAATGGGATGATGGATTGCGCCACTTGAACTTGTTGCATCGGTATAGGCATTGTCACACGGGTGCGTCGAAGTTACGGCGATTACATCCCAGTAACCACTTGCAAGGGTAAGACACGTTGCCGCTCATCTGCTACGAAGAAGCCGAGGGTGCTTGTGGCCGTTGTTCGATGTCTTTATTGCGATAAAACAGACAGGAAAAGCTTGCATGGCAAATGCCTAAAAGTGGAAGATTGTTCAAGAAACGGACGGATCAATCTGGAAGCGTTAAAACATCCATATATTAAATTGAAAAATCCATATATAAAAAACCCCATTCCAGCCGACCGAAGCAGCCACTTTAGCCTATGGGGGACTACGGAGAGGGTGGGATTCGAACCCACGGTAGCTTGCACTACTTCCGCTTTCGAGGCGGACGCACTAGACCACTATGCGACCTCTCCGTATAAACACATGCAGTGGTCTATTCTGCATGATATTGGCATCCCGTCTGAGGGATTCGAACCCCCGACCTTGCCCTTAGGACGGGCCTGCTCTGTCCAGCTGAGCTAAGACGGGACATCCCCAAACACACCGGGTGCGAAAAAGAATATCATGCAAACCGTACGCAGTACCACTGTCCCTGATCTAATCCGGTATCAGCACCCTGTCCGGAGCTCCTTCCGACCCACAATTTTCACTGCCACCTAAGTAGTATCCACTCGCGCAAACAATCTTCCGTGATATCCGTCACTGCTTCACAAGTCATCATTGGCATCAAAGGCTTGGCTCAGGTGATTGGCCAGCGCTCGAAGATTAGTGATCTCCGTTGCAGTATGTTAGATATCCATTAAGACATCCTCAAGAAGGACTGGAGTATGCCGCACAGGTTCCGGGCTTCAACCCAAGCTCTGCAGACAGATGGTTTCCCGAATAACTCGCTGGTGGATGAAACGTTCCCATATCAGACACGACAGCCGCCCTACACCGAACGGAGTGTCTGACTCACTTTTTTGCTGATACCGCATCACGGGATGCCATCAAGATCTTGATCGACCGGCCATCTTCTTTACGGACACCTGGAAATGCAGCAACCTCACGCAAGCGATAGCCCGCAGCCACTGCCTCATCCTGAACCCACTTCTCATAGGTCAGACGCTCATCTGTGAGGATTGCAAACGCATCCCCTTTCGCCAGCAGTGCCTTCAAATCAACTGTCTGCATGAAACCTGCCACTCCATTTGCCTTCATGATTCGAAAGGATGTGTCACTTTTGGCACCGCGGAGCTCTGCATCCTGGTCGAGCGGATACGCCAGAAAGCCCGTATTTGCCTTGTCGTAATGCGATGCCTCCGTAATGACACACGTACTTGGACAGAGGACAACCACGCCCAACTCGCTACATGCATCCAATGCCGCCTCATAACGCGGTAACCATGCCCGCGGCTGTACCGCTGCCACACACTGAACGAGCACCGCTCCGACAAACCCTGCAACAGTCACCCGTTTTAGCCAAACGTGCACTTGTGGCAAATCCAACATCCAGCCAATCACACCGACAAGTCCGATGACGGAAAATGTCAGATAGCGGTCAACAAACGCATTTGTCGTAAGGCGGATAACAGGCACGACAATCATCGGGAGCGCCGCAAGCGTCAGGAGAAACAGTCGCTCGCCCGTAAACTCACTTCGCTTGATATGCCTGATACCGGTTGTCATCAGCATTCCAACAACACCAACCGACAAAGCAACCCCAAGGACAAGGGTCTCCAGCTGAAAGATGTGATCCAGACCCGGCTTAGACCAATAATGCTTTGTCCAGGTCCTAAGGATAAGGATGATCGGAAGGTGCAGTGCGAGGACCGCACCAGTCGAGATGACTGTGAGCGTGACCTTTGGGTCAATCTTGCGCTCTGCGAGTAATCGGGTGCCTATCAACACCGCCATCGGGATAAACAGGAACACGCAGTAGTATTGGCTTGCGATCGCAAGGGCAAGGAAAGCCGATGCCAATAGCCACGACCGGAGCTTGCCGGTTGCATGCGCATCGAATAGCCACACGATAAACCAGATGGAAAAGCATAGGGCAAATGCGTAGGGGCGGGCGGTAAATCCAGTGTCCAAGCGGAGCAACCCGGCGAGTAAAACGCAGGTTGCCAGGGTCCCCGCTGACATCCGGCTTCTGAACAGCCGAACGATACCCATCAGAAACCCGCCGAATGTCAGCAATGCTGGCAGCCGGAGCACAAGCTCTGGATCGAGTGGAATCATCCGAACAAATAGCGATGTCACCAATGCAAGGAGCGGAGGGCTACCATCAACGCCGTTCATCAGCGCCCCGATGATGCGTGAAGGATCACCGAGCCCAGCAACACGCGCCGTGAAAATCTCATCAATCCACAATGGCCAAATGGTTCCAAACACAGCCACGCTACACAGCATGAGCACGATGATGCTCGGCACGAGCCAGCGACTAAGCATCAGGGGATGAATCCGCAGGGCTTGGCGGGTTCCGATCAGATCATTTTGGATGGACATTGCAGATGCTTAACAGGCACAAATGGTGCCGCGTGACGTAGCGTCATAAAATAGGTGAATTTAGTTAACTGGCACGACTAATGCGGCGTCCCTCCTGACAGACGTGGAAGGGTAACGCGATGCGCATCTTGATCACCGGTATATGCGGCTTTGTAGGCAGCAGTATTGCCACCCACATTTCAGAGAATTATCCAGGGGTGGATGTTTTCGGTATCGATAGCTTTGTAAGGTCTGGCTCGGAGCAAAACCGGACACGCTTGAATCGCATCGGAGTTCGTGTCATCCACGGTGACATTCGTGTCCCGGGGGATGTCCATCGCCTGCCAGATGCCGATCTGGTCATTGATGCGGCAGCTAACGCAAGCGTCCTCGCCGGTACAAATGGAGATGATGCGCGCGATCTCTTCGATACCAACCTCGTCGGAACCCTAAATGTCCTCGAGTATTGCCGGAAGTCCAGCGCAGGCTTGGTCCTGCTCTCCACCAGCCGTGTCTACTCACAGCTTGCACTCGAAAACATCCCACTCATTGAGACAGCGTCCCGCTTCGCAATCGATCCAGCAAAAGCGCTTCCAAATGGCGTCACTCGGTTTGGCATCTCGGAGGAATTCTCAACTGCGGCACCCGTGAGCCTCTACGGTGCTAGCAAACTGGCATCCGAAGCCATTGCCTTCGAATATGGATGCGCATTCGACTTTCCCGTGTGGGTAAACCGCTGCGGTGTTCTCGCGGGCAGTGGACAGTTCGGCGTGGCCAGCCAGGGGATTTTTGCCTACTGGATTAACCGTTATCTCCACCGCTTGCCGCTTCGCTACACCGGATTCGATGGCCGGGGCTTCCAAGTCCGGGACATCCTCCACCCGGTGGATCTTGCAGAGCTGATCATGAAGCAGGTGGCTCAGCCCAAGACGGCGGGATGTATGTACAACGTCGGCGGTGGGGAACCCAATGCGATGTCACTTTTTGAGCTCACGCAGTGGTGCAAAGAGCGTTTTGGCGAGCACAAGATTCAGTCTGATCCAGGTCCACGCCCCTACGATGTCCCTTGGGTTGTCATCGATGGACGAATTGTCCAGAAAACCTACGATTGG
>CAIRTT010000068.1 GCA_903881535.1 uncultured Armatimonadota bacterium | reverse complement strand
TCCGGTGGGGTAGGTAAGGAATGAAAATACTACGCATTGCCGCTATCGGTATTCTGCTCCTTGGCAGTATTCTTGCCCTTGTCCCGATGGTCTGGCTTATCCTCGCAACCTTCCGGGCGAATGACCGGGTCTTTTCCGAGGTCTTCACAGTTACCAAGCCGACCCTCGCGAACTACACCGATCTTTTTACTACGGTGCCGTTTTTTCAGTTTCTTGCAAACTCGACATTTCTTGCCTGTACCGCCGTTTGTCTGCAGGTTTTCTTTTCATCCCTTGCTGGCTTCGCCCTTGCAAAGTATGACTTCCAAGGTAAGAAACTGGTCATGGGCATTATGCTCGCGACCGTTCTAATACCCGGGCAGCTGACGCTTGCGCCATCGTATGACCTTCTTTACCGGATGCACCTTGTTGACACCTATCAGGGCTTGTTAATTCCTGGAGCGGTAAGCGTTTTTGGGATCTTCCTGTTTCGGCAGAGCATGGTTCGGATACCAGATGAGCTCCTGCAGGCAGGGCGCATCGATGGCTGTTCTGAGTTCGGACTCTATTGGAACGTTGTGTTGCCTGTTTCGCGCCCGATGGTTGGTGCGTTTTCTTTAATGACATTCATGGCAACGTGGAACTCATTTCTGTGGCCACAAATCATGTTGCACAGCAAGCTAAAGTACACACTGCCGATTGCGCTTGCCCAAATGGTCGGTTTGTATCAGCAGCAATACGGGATGCTGATGGCGGGGACGCTTGTTGCTGTCCTTCCGGTGATTATTCTGTTTCTATTGTTACAAAAAGAGTTTGTGGCCGGTCTCACGGCTGGAGCCGTTAAAGGATGACACGGATCGCACGCATTGGTGCAGGCGTTTTGGGGATGGCCGTTGGACTCGGCGCGATGGCTGCGCACATGCTAAAGCCCATCCTCAGCGAAGCACAGGCTGCGAATTGGCAGACGGGTGTTCTGTATCAAATCCTTCATGGACTCGCCCTGCTCATCATTGGGCTGTCCGGCGTCAATGGCCGGAATGTCCGCATTGCCGTTTGGCTGTTCTGTATTGGTATCGTTATCTTCTCAGGCGGACTCTACGTAAATGCGCTGACCGGATTCAAGCCTCTCGGGCGGGTGATTCCTGTCGGCGGTATGGCGTGGATTGCCGGCTGGTTCATCCTTGCGTTTGCTGGAGCTGGAAAACAAGTCGATAAAAGGCCAGGCGCCTGAGTGCTGCCGGTTTATGATGACAATCCCGGCGAAAATCGCCCTGTTGTCACATGGCTCATCGCCGCTTTTTGTGCGCTCCTGTTTCTCTTTCAGCTTGTCTTTCTGAATGGCCGTTTACCGATTGTGGATGCCTGGGCAGGCGCGCCTCCTTGGATGCCCGCCGGGCTTGTCTTCAGTGTGTTCAACCTTTTTGTACACGCCGACTTTTGGCACGTCACAGGAAATATCCTCTATCTCCTGATTTTTGGAAACAATATCGAAGACCTCTACGGCAAGGGACGCTACTTCGGGTTTTACGTTCTGTGTGGCCTTGCCGGGACAATCTGTCACTGGCTGGTCAACCCCGACCAGACCGTCGTCGGTGCATCCGGGGCAATCTCAGGCGTGATGGGAGCGTATATGGTGGCGCATCCCGATGCACGTATTCACTCCATGCTGGGGCCAATCAAAATAAAGCTCAAAGCGGTTACGTGGATTCTCATTTACGTAGTGATGAATATCGCGGGTGTCGTTTTCCTCGCCGATGGCACAACATCATTCATCGCACATCTTGGGGGAATCGCGACGGGAACACTGTTGACATGGCTTTGGCTGTCCAATCGCCGGCAAGCTGCGTAGATCAACACACTGTTTGTGTTTAGTACGCACCATGTCGCTCCCCGTGTGGCAAGTCACCGCTATTCACATGCCTAGGCGGCAGCACGGCGGGAACACTGCTAACATGGATTACGATTCCAAATAGCGGCCGGCTGGCTGGAACACATTTCACTGATTGAGGGGATGTGCATAAATGCAAAATCCAGAGCGATGGTTAGGCGACATACTCTCATCAGCCATCACAACTGCGAATGGCATCCTCCAAGATCCGCTTCTAAACAAATCGGTCGCCCGTATCACCACGCAATTATCGTGCAATAAATCATCGCCTCGTGTCCTTGTTCTGGACACCGCCGTAATCAATGCTTGGACGCTGCCCGGTAATACAATCCTCATCACGCGTGGACTTGCGATGTGGGCACAAACGGATGACATCCTTGCTGGCATCATCGCGCATGAACTTGGCCATGTTGAACGTCATCACGCATGGCGCCAGCTGAGCCAGTCCATTTTACTTAAAGTCGTCATTGATAAAGTACCAACGAAAGATCGCTCTTTGCGATTGATACTCAATGGCATCACGATCCTGACCGCGCTCAGCTGGTCCCGGACGCATGAACTTGAAGCGGACCGCTTTGCAACGGAACGGCTCGCAAAGAGTGGCTTCAGCCATGATGCGTGGTGGCGTTTCCTTGATGATCAGGCACAAGCAAGCTCGATTGCTGAGGTTCTGTCTACGCATCCATCGGATGCGATTCGTGTACGTAACCTGAAATCAGATTACGCGCAGCGCGTACAGCCGCTGTATCCACTTGAACAGGTCGCTCAGCTGCGCAACGAACGTCTTGGCTTTCGTTCCATGGGGGCGCGACTAAGAGGCCGTGCGACAACAAAATCTTGGGATGCTCAAGCTGACTATTGCCAGCGGTTGCGTAAGACATTTTCGCCTCAAAATCTGCTCGCACCGCTTCAGCGTCTCGTCATCTGGAATGTTCCGGTCAATGACCCTGCTATTCTGATTGTCGCCGGGCATGTTTTTGCACTTCAGGAACAGCTGAGCGATATTCTCGCGACCCTGAGTAATGCCATTAATGTCTTAGATGACGACCATTCCCAGCGGGCGTTGCCGATGCTGGACCGTGCCATCGCCGGCGCAAGTCGGGCACAGACTTCTATCGGCCTTGTCCTCGCCGATGTGCATACGCGCCTCGGGGAATCACCCGCTCGTGCCCTTGCCGCAAAAGGAACCCGATTCGCGGTTCGTGAGGGCTTGTTACTAAGGGCGCAAAAAGAACTGGACACGGCATTTGGAGCGATTGGCCGCTTGGATGTCCTCATCGATTCACACTGTTTACAACGGGCTGCCGCACGCATTAAACAGGTCCTGACGTACAATGACGCCCGTGATGCTTGTATGGCTTTGTTGAAAACGGATGGCATCGATATATTTGTTCCTGGAGATGCCTTGCAGGGGACGCTAACGATTCTTCGACGATTACTTAGCCTTGAAAGTCCAGGACATCGGACCGGATTTGCGTATGTCGATACAATTGAAGTCGCTGTAGATGCCGCGATTGAGCAGGGCTGTGGATGGAGTATTGCACGCTACCTGGATGCCTTGGCGGCGGAACTTGAGGGGATTGAGCATTGATGACCATCCGACGGATGCTTTGGGCAATGATGATTCTGGCAGCAATAGTCTGTCTTATCCCGGCTGCGAACAGGTTCAAGGCTGAACAAACAAATCGCCGGGTTGAGATTGCCATGGACATTATGGAAATGCGCCGCCTGGCGGCGAGCGAAGGCAACCCGCTAACGGACACTCTCCGAAAGCTCAAGACTGCCGGAGCCACGAGTGTTCTTGTTCAGGAAGATACGCTTGATAGCCTTCGTGACCTCGGGATTATTGAAATTCTCCCATCTACAAAACATCAGACAACACTATTGATTGTGCACCAGGGGCAGTTTGACCGTATCAAATCCAACCTCCAGAACCGTACGGCCGTTCAGATTGCGATTCCAGAGCAGTTTTCGGGAAGTGATCTCGAGGATGCCGGTATTGTTACGGCGGACCGTTGGGATGCGATTAAGGATATTGGGGTGGGAATCGACCCGGAGGTTGTTGCACTTGTCCGGAGTGCTGGGCTTCGTGTTGTTGGGCGGGTTGGGAACAACCCAAACCCATCGGATGCTCGGGTTGCTGCGACACTGAATGACATCCGTAAACTGAATATTGACACGGTTATCTTTTCAGGGATATCGGTTCTCGGCGCTGGAAACCGCTACGCGGAAACTGTCAAACACCTTAACGAGCCATCGGCGATTCGCTTCGGAAGCATTGAGTTTGGGAAGCAGACCGGCGATACAGCCTTGGTAAAGCGCGCACCCTATAACACAATCCGTGTGCACACAATTACATCAAGTGAAATGGTGACGGCTACACCCGGAGCTAACATCCAACGTTTTGCCCTCGCCGCAAGAGAGCGAAATATTCGATTACTCTTTGTCCGTCTCTTTCTGGATGGGGCGGAACCGCTGCAATCTGCTACATCCTATATTTCTGGTCTACGCAATGCTCTCTTTCGCTCCCAGCTTGGCGTTGGTGCTGCGCGCCCTTATGTGCGTATCGGGGACCCGATAATCGGTCGGATTGCCGCAGGTGTCGTGATTATCGCTGGCATCGCGTTGTTGCTTGACTTCACTTTTGGCTTTCTGACACTGCGTGCTGCGCCCTTAGTATTGGCTGGTAGCGTTGCGTTGGTAGCTATTGTGACGGTCGCTGGATATATGCCGGCGCTGAAGTTGATAGCCTTGATTGGAGCGTGTGCTCTGCCATCCCTCGGTGTTGCAATCCTACATCCGGCGTTCAACCTTCCCAGCGGCACGACTCTTAAGCGCTTGTTACTTGTGCTGTCAGTCACGATGCTTGGGCCGTTGACCGTTGTTGCCATTCATGCAGATACGCTGTTTTTGGTGAAGGGCGATACCTTTCTGGGTGTCAAATTGACGTTGATTGCACCGCTGGTTATCGCCACCCTCCTCCAAGGACTAAACCTCAAGGCCACAAGCCCTGCAGGATTTGTTGCGTTGGTGCGTGACCGACTATCGATGCTTATCGACATCAGTCGTAATCCCATTTTGATCTGGCAGGTTTTACTTGGTGG
>CAIRTT010000067.1 GCA_903881535.1 uncultured Armatimonadota bacterium | reverse complement strand
CGTTGGCTACTTCATGTCAGATGAATGTCCAGGAAATGCCTTCGCCGTTGGATCAATCGTCGTTTTGGCAAAGTTTGCCGCCGTCGCAGCCTCTGCAACACCCGTAACGATGAGCTTTAACTTGCCATCGTAGGTGCAGATGTCTCCCGCTGCAAAGACGCCAGGGAGGTTAGTCTCCATGTGGGCATTCACAACAATTTGATTCTTTTGCAGCGCAAGACCCCACTCTTTGATTGGGCCGAGGTTGCTCAGAAATCCAAGCGTCAAAATGACATCATCACAGACCAGTTGCGTTTCATGGCCAGATTGCGTGTCAACGACTGTCACCGCCTCGAGGCTGTCGGTTCCATGGACGCCGCGGAGCTCATGGAAGGTGCGGATATCAACATTGCCACCATCTTGGACTTTAGAAACGGTGTCTTCATGTGCACGGAATGTCGCTGAGCGGTGAATCTGGATACAGCTGGCAGCAATCTCGCCGAGCGCAAGAGACCAGTCAAAGGCTGAATCGCCTCCACCAACAATCACAATCCGGCGTCCACGGAAGCGCTCGGTGTCCGTTACGAAGTAGTGAACGCCTTTACCTTCGAGCTCTGTGATGCCAGGGAGTTCCAGACGACGCGGCGCAAACGCACCCACGCCACCCGCAATCAAGACGGTCTTTGTGCGGTGCGTCGCCTTGTTTGTCGTGATGACAATCTCGCCATCGATGTGCTCGAGTGTGATGCACTTTTCATCTAGGCAGACAGTCGGGTTGTTTTGTAGGGCCTGCTCGGAAAGCTCATTGACGAGGTCTTTCGCTAGAACTTTGCGGAAGCCAGCCACATCATAGATGTACTTTTCCGGATACAGCGCGGAAAGCTGCCCACCTAGCTGTGGAAGCGAATCGATGATCTTGGTCTTCATTTGCCGAAGCCCGGCATAGAAAGCACCAAAGAGACCGGTGGGTCCACCACCGATAATTGTAAAGTCGTAGAGTTCGTTTTCCATAGCTTTGCCACACAAGAAAACGCTGCTTCCAGATGTCCCGGATTGCAGCGCTGATTGTTCAGTTTAGCAGGAATATACCCACGATGTCACCCCCGGCAGTATGGCTATCTGTCATGCAGCATCATCATAGAAAACTAGGGACGCTTAGCGGAAACGAAACACTCAGGGCCTCAGCGACTGCCGCGCCAACACATGCAAACGATGGCTGAATGCCGACATCTCCACTTTGCCTAACCCCGGGACCAAAGCAAAGGAGCGGAGCGTATTCGCGCGAGTGGTCTGTCCCGGCGGTCGTTGGGTCATTTCCATGATCGGCGGTCAGAATCACGATGTCTGATGCATCCAACCTCGGAAGAAGGTCATTGCCAATCCACATATCCAGGGTTTCCAGCGCTTTTCCGAAGCCGATCGGGTCATTCCGATGCCCGTATAGCATGTCAAAGTCCTCGAAGTTTGCAAAGCAGAATGCGCGCTCAACGGGATTACTTCGATGCAACCACTTTGACACCGCTGCCATGTGCTCAGCATTCTTCGTGGTTGGATTCAGGGCAAATGTCTCTCTCAACGGGAACAGCTCGGTGGTCCTCCCGATCAGCTCAACCGGGATGCCCGCCGTGGCAATGGCATCTAGAACAGAGTCCTGCCCCGGAGAGCGTGTCCAGTCGCGCCGGTTGCCGGTACGGACATAGTTACTTGTTGGACCCGAAAATGGCCTGGCGATGACCCGGCAGGTTGCCACATTTTCCCGAAGGTAGGCACACAGCGCATATAGATTTTCGAGACCAAATGTAGCTTCGTGCACTGCGACCTGTAGCACGGAATCCGCGCTCGTATAAACAATCGGCGCCCCCGTGGCGCAGTGCTCATCCCCAAAATCGCGGATCGCATCCGTGCCGCTGATTGGGACATTACACAGACTTTGTTTTCCCGTAAATGTCCTAATGAGGTCCTGGATGTCATCCGGGATGCCAAACGGGTACGTCGGAAACGGCTCCAATAGTGGGATACCCATCAGCTCCCAGTGTCCTGCCACCGTGTCTTTTCCTGCATTACGCTCCGTCAGTCGCCCCCAGATAGACTTCGCATCCGGGCGCTCTGCAACGCCGAGCATGTGGGTGATGTTCCCAAATCCAAGGGCTTCAAGGTTGGGCAAGTGGAGACCGCCAGCTGCGGATGCAACATGACTAAGCGTGTTTGCCTGGGTATCGGATGTTCCATAGCTGGACGCATCCGGGGCAGCCCCAGCTCCGCAGCCATCCAAAACGATAAGAAGTACGCGTCCCACGATGCCGCTACTTAGCCTTTTCGAAGAGGATTGCCTGACTTCCGATGACATGTGCTGCGAGAAAGCCTTCATTGGGTGTCTCGTTGACAAAGGGTTCCAAGCCATAGCCGATGGTTACTTTGCGTCCAGGCTGCACCGCTTTTGTGATGTCAACCGTCCAGGCATCGGCGATCGACCCGGGTGCCCATCCAGCACGCGAAAACTTCCATGTGCCGCCCTGCGGGCGAACCGGATTTAGGTAGACATCCGTTTTCCACAGCAGGTCATACCAATGGCTTTCACCGACCTCAATTCGTCGCCAGAGAGCATAAAACTCGCCTGCATTTCCCGTGTTTGGTGACATCCCGTGACCGGTGACCATTGTCCGCACTTTCACAGCCGCGGTCTTGGATGGCACATCGATTGTCTTCGGCGTGACGGCCTTTGCAAAGGGTTGCTTTGCGTAGCCAATCGGAAAGTTGCCATTCCAGAGGTTAATCACACGAACGGGTTGTAGTCCATCGGAGCGCTTACCGGCGTAAAAGTCAAATGCCGCGCTCACCGTCCAGCCCTCACCGTAGGTTTCACAAAACACTTCCAGCTCGGCATCCCCTGTGAACAGAGGCGTCAGGTCGCTGACATCCACAGCCCATTCCCATGCGCGGCGGTAAGGAGTGATGTACCGAACGAGCTCGTAGGTCTGGCCATCTTTGTGGTGGAGGCGAATGGATGCAAACCTGTCCCAGGCATCGAGGCCGCGGGGCGTTGGTGCGAGCGTCAATGTCAGGATTGCGCGTCCGGCTTTGCTCGCATCGCTTGGGAACGCTACTGTTTGACGAATGACGTGGCGGGATGCATCATTCACCACTTTGTCAATCGCCAGGACCCGCACCGAACGGACTGGGGAGAATTTTCCACTTTTATCTATAGGAGAAACAGTAATGTTGGCATTTCCGGCAATCCGTGGATTTGTCTCAACGCTCGCTCCATGAACAAAGTAGTGGTCATAGATCTTGTGGCGTCCAGCGGTGATCGTCACTTCGGCGCCACCCGGCACATGGTCAATCTCCACACTGATATGTACGCCAAACGGGTTCTGAAGGTCTTCATCACAGAGGCGATTTGCGATTTCACGGCCATTCCAGTGGATGGAAATCTCGCGTTGTGGGCGATCATCGATGTTGCCTGCTGGGCCAAACCAAACCTCACGCATGCTCCCAAAGGGGCGTGGATTGTTTGTATCAATTCCGATACCAAACACCGATTTGGCATTTGGCTCCACCGGGTCCGCAACGCTTGTCCCTTGCGCACCGTGGATCACTCCGAAACCATCACTTACCGGGCCAATCACAGCCGTCAGCGCATAGTGGATATGCTTTGGTAGCGACTTCTCCGCCATCGATGGCGACAGCAACAACGGCAGTAACATCAGGAGAGCAAGAGCGCGCAAAAGCGTGATTTTCAGCATGCTTTCAGTGTACCGGAGGCTGTAAAACACGCGTCACGGCACTTTGCCACTGCCACATCGGTATACTT
>CAIRTT010000066.1 GCA_903881535.1 uncultured Armatimonadota bacterium | reverse complement strand
ATCCGCGTACCGGGAATGACGCCCCGGCAGGTTGTCGATGCGTGCATCGCGGCCAAGGTTCCGTTTGATCAGATCATTCTGGAGTTTGACGCTTGGACGCACATCAGCGTCGCGAACACGCCGGACAAGGACCTGCGCCACGCCAAGCTGGTCATCGACAAGGCCGGTACTAGAAACTATGCATGAAAAAGGGGCCGATCGGCCCCTTTTTTACTTTTCGCTAACGAAGCTATTTAAAGTTCGCGCTCGCTCAACTATGTCTTCTAGCGTTGGCCAGACAGGGTCAGAGTTGGTACTAGCTTTGGCATGGTATTCCGCCTCAAGCATGTTGCGCGACATTTCCAGCATACGGAAGCGTAGTTCATAGGCATGCATGTGTGTCTCCTGTGTGTGTAGGGCAAACCGCCCAAAACGAATATACACCTTTTTGGTATACTGCAGTCTTCTTCGTCTCCCTCTTTACGCCCGGCCATCCCCGGGCGTCTTTTTTTGGAACTCGTCCACGCGGCGGTTCCACTTGTCGACGTAGCCATCGAACTCCCGGCCACAGGACACGAACTCCTGCGTCTGGCCATCTTGGGACACCATCATGATGACGCCCTGCTTTATCTTCGTGCCGTGGACCTTGTTGTGCGCTTCGGCATACGCGGCCAGCTGCACGAAGTAGTCCTCGATCCACTCGCGCCGCTTCATCTTGTTGGCTTGCTTGAAGTCGATGATGGACTCCGTCTCCTTGTACAGGCCGATGCAGTCAGAGGTGCCCGCATAGCGCTCGGGGTAGTACACAGGAATCTCCGTACCCCAGACCTCTTGCACGTCCGGGAAGAACGTCTCGATGAGCTTGTAGCCCATCCAGTAGCCTTTGACCGCGAGCCATGTCCGAGGCGTTGGCAGGTCACGGTTGAGCAGTAATCGCTCGACGACATTGTGCATATGCGTACCCACGGTAGCCGCGTCATTCTTGATCTGATGCGCCTTGCTTGCGCCCACCCGTGCCGTCCAGTCATCGAGGTGCTTGGTTTCCTTGGTGGCAGACAGGATGGTGGTGACACTGGGAAGCGCCATTGTGTCTACTTTGTATACACGGCCCTCAGGCGCATCAACGCGCTCGAGCTTCTTGTACACGTACTTGCGTCGAATAGGTATGAGTTGCATTAGATAAGCCAATCTTTCAGTTCTTCGCCCATGACTTGCGAGGCGATGTCAATCTTTTCCCGCAGGGCCTTGACGATCTTCTCATCCACCGTGTTCGGTGCAACGAGGTCCACGTAGGTAACCTTCTGGGTCTGGCCGATCCGGTGCGCCCTGTCCTCTGACTGCAGGCGCTTTTCCAGATCGAAGCTGTTGCTGAAGTACACCACCAGCGTAGCGGCGGTCAGTGTCAAACCATACCCACCCGTAGTGGGGTTGCCGACAAAGAAGCGCAGGTCACTGTTCGGGTCTTGGAATCGCACCTTGGCCGACTCCCGATCCTCGTCCGAGGTATCGCCGTAGTACGAGGCAACGCTGGTCATGCCGTACTCCTTCTGAATGGCCAGCAAGATGGCTTCAATGCTCGGCCGGTAGTTGGCCCAGATAATCACCTTGCCACCAGCCTCGGCCAGCACCGCCATCAGTTCGTCCACCCGGTTGCTGGGCAGAGTCACCTCTTCACCGGTATCCAGCTTGGTGTGGCCACAGACGATTTGATGCAGCCGCATGATCTGCGTCAATGCATTTACCGTGGAGACCAGCCCCTGATCCAGCTGCGCCAGTGCCATGGACTTCATCTGGTTGTACGCCTTGGTCTGCTCGGGCGTGAGCTCCACCTCCCGCTTCATGTAGACCTTGTCCGGCAGGTCAAGGCACTCCTCTTTTGTGACGCGGAACGAGAACTGGGAGAGCTTCTCCTGCAGTTCATCCAGCCTGCGGTATCCGACCACCTGCTTAAAGGTGTGGGTGGGCAAGCGCCGCTCGACGAGGACCGCGTACCGCGCTTGGAATGCGTAGAAGCTGTCCATGTCCAAGCAGTCCGGACTGAGGAACGTGCACTGGGAGTACAGGTCCATCGGGCTCTTGGTGATGGGCGAGCCAGTGGCAATCCGCCGGAACGTGGCATCCCTGCCTACCTTGGTGATGGACTTGGTCCGCTTGGCCGAGTGGTTCTTGATCGTGGTGCTCTCGTCCACAGCCATGAATGCCTTGGTGGCACGCAGGAAGGACTTGGCGAAGGTGGTGCCCTTCTCAGTGCTGAACGCCTCGATATTCATGACGAGGATGCGCAGATCGTCGACCGCCGTCCACATGGCCTCCATCTGTAGCTTCTCCGCCTTGCGCGGGTTGGGCGTCCAGTAGGCCATCTTGTACGGCACATGATCAGGCATGTGCTTGGGGATTTCCTCGTTCACCCAGTTCTTGTAGACTCCCTTGGGCGCGACCACCAACATCGCATCAATCTTGCCCTTGTCATAGAGCATTGCGGTGTTATTGATCAGCATCCAGCTCTTGCCGGTGCCCATTTCGGCGAACAATCCAACCTCTTTATCCCCCCAGAACCGTTGTAGATACGCCGCCTGATGTGTAAACGGTTGGTTCTTAAATGGATACTTGTTGAAAAAATACTCTTCCATGTTATGATCCTTTCTGTTGTCACAAAGTGTTGACTTCGTGTAGCAAGAGTGTATACTAGCTGTACTCAAAAAGAAAGGAGAACGTAGTGCCTACAGTGTTCGCAGTGCAAGAGATGCCTAACCACGACATCTCAGGAGCAATGAAGTACGGTGACATCGACGTCTTGATGCCCTTTGGTTCGCAGATTGCTTTCTCCACGGCCCCGGCCGTGCGCAGGATGCGCCGCAAGCTGCAGAACTTCGGGGACAAGGACTTCCTGTTATTGGCAGGTGACCCGGTGGCGATTGGAATGGCTTGTGCGATCGTTGCCTTTTACAATTCGGGCCGCTACTCGGTGCTTAAATGGGATCGCCGAGAGAAGTTGTACATTCCCATTCAGATCGATGTGACCACGAAAGGAGAAAGCGATGAGTGATATCAGCGCGATGTTTGAGCAGGATGCAAGTGCACTTACCGTCAAGGACGAGGACCTCAATGGAATCGGGGCTCTCGCCAAACGGGCCAAGGAACTGGAGAAGGAAATCGAGGAGCTGGACTCAGTGACAGACGAGCGCAAGGGACAACTGCGCAAGCTGTTGGAGGAGACCATCCCCGGCATGTTGACCGAGCTTGGCATGAAGAGCTTTGTTATGGCCGATGGCAGCAAGATCGAGCTCAAAAACTTCTACGGCGCTTCCATCAAGGAAGAGAACCGTGCGGTGGCGTTCGAGTGGCTGCGTGAAAACGGCTACGACGACATCATCAAGAACACAGTCAGCGTGCGGTTCGGCCGAGGTGAGGACGAGCTGTGCGAGGGCCTGCTAGACCTGCTGCGTCAGAACAACTACCCGGTTGATCAAGCGCAGAAGGTTGAGCCCGCAACTCTCAAGGCGTGGGTGCGTGAAATGGTGGAACAAGGCAAGGAGTTCCCCACCGATGTGTTTGGTGCCTACATGGGCCAAAAAGCAACTATCAAATCCGCTTAACGACAATAGGAAAACGAATCATGGCAAAGAACGAAACACAAGTCGCAGTCAAGGGTAACACCGCAGTGGCACTGGCCACGGACTTTGAACAAGACGCCTCTGGCGGCTTCGGGGAAATGACGCAGGAGGATTTTGCCCTGCCGTTTCTGCGGCTGCTGACCAGCACCTCTCCGGAGGTGGGCGAGCGCGATGGTGCGCTGCCGGGCATGATCTTGAACACTGTCACGGGCGAGCTGCACGATGGCAAGGCGGGCATTACCGTTATCCCCTGCGCCTATGTGCGGCAGTACATTGAGTGGGCTCCGCGCGGCATGGGTTCTGGTGCGCCGTTGAACATCTACCCGGCAACCAGCGATATCCTCACGCGCACGCACCGCGAACCGGGCGACAACAAGGACTATCTGGACACTGGCAACTACATCGAGAACACCGCCAATCACTACGTGATGGTGCTCGATCAGGAAGGCATGCCCAGCCCCGCGTTGATCACCATGAAGTCCACCCAGCTCAAGAAGTCGCGCAAGTGGAACAGCATGATGATGTCGACCAAAATGATGGGCAAGAACGGCCCGTACACCCCGCCTATGTACAGTCAGTTGTACAGGTTGACCACGCAGGCCGAGTCGAACGACAAGGGCAAGTGGTATGGCTGGGAAGTCGAGCGCATCGGACCGGTGGATGATATGAACGTCTACCAAGCTGCCAAGGCGTTTTCTAGCAGCGTTGCGTCCGGTGATGTGAAGGTCAAGCATCAGGACGAAGCAGAAGGGACGCAAAAACAGGTGTTCTAAGTCTCACGGGGGAAAGCGGATGCTGTGTTAAGGCTGCACTCGAAGGCGCGTTAGCGCAGACGCAGCGAGTACCCCACCCATAACTAGAAAGAAGAGCATGACAGACATCTCACGCTTCAAAGCAATCTTCAGTGGACTGGACATCGCCTATGGAACCTATCGCATCAAAGCCGAACGCGGAGACGGCAAACAGGCCGGACAAGCTACCGTGGTTCGTAAGCCTCCCACTGATGATCTTTGGGTTGCCCACCTTGACGGCGTTGAGCCTTCTCTTGGCATTATTCCTATTCGCGCAGACAACTCTTGCATTTGGGGCTGCATTGATATCGATCAGTATCCAATCGATCATAAAGGTCTTGTTGAGAAGTTAGCGCAGCTAAAGCTCCCGCTTATCGTCTGCCGCAGCAAGTCAGGCGGCGCACACGTATTCCTGTTCACCAAAACACCGGTACCTGCACGCGACATGCAGACGTACCTGAAGAATTCTGCTGCGCTATTGGGCGAAGCAGGCCGGGAGATATTTCCCAAGCAATCCGAAATCCTCGTTGACCGTGGCGATACCGGCAACTTCTTGAACCTGCCCTACTTCGCAGGCGACAACGGCACGCGCTACGCGTTCAAGGCAGATGGCAGTGCCGCGTCACTCGATGAGTTCTACGCGCTGCACGAGCAGTACGTGCAAGACTCAGTGCCCACGCCGCCCGAACCACCTAAGGTGGCGGATGCACCCATCAAGGATGGCCCACCATGCCTGCAAGCCTTGTGCGCACAAGGATTCCCCGAGGGCACACGCAACAACGGTCTGTTCAATATCGGCATCTACTTGAAGCGCCTCTCTCCCGCCGGTTGGGAAGACAAGCTGCTCGAACACAACTTCAAGTTTTTTGGACCACCGTTGCCCAACAACGAAGTGCAGCTGCTCATCAAACAGTTGCACAAGAAAGAATACAAGTACAAGTGCAAGGACGCACCGCTCAACAGCTTTTGCAACAGCGGCCTGTGTCGCACACGCAAGTATGGTATCGGGGCCAACGGCCCTGACGCACCACAGATCGCATCGCTGTCCAAGTACGCATCCGAACCGCCGCTGTGGTTTTTGGATGTTAATGGGCGTCGAATTGAGCTTGAGACCGAGAGCCTCTTCACACAGGCCGCGTTTCAGAAAGCATGCGTCGAGAAGTTGAACGTGCTGCCCCCGTCACTGCGCAAGACAGACTGGGAGAACATGCTCAACGCACTCTTGAAAGAGATGGTTGAGACAGAACAGATATCGGAAGCCAGCGAAGACACCAGCCTGACCGGCCGCTTCATGGACCTGTTAGAGGAGTTCACCACCCACATGCAACAGGCCATGGACCGCGATGAAATCCTTATGGGACGTCCTTGGACGGATGATGAAGAATCTAAGACCTATTTCCGAATGAAGGATTTAGAATCACACCTCAAGCGCAACAACTTCATCGGATTGACTGCACCGAAAATCGCAGCGCGGATCAGGGACCTGAGTGGCGAACCCATCCCACTGTTCCTCAAAGGTCGGACCGTGCGCTGCTGGCGTATCCCACGTTTTGCTAAACAAGAAGCACCCTTTGAAACTGAAACCCGACGACAAGGCGGAGCACCCTTCTGATGCTGAAAATTGATGGATTTGATGGCGCAATTATTGGACCGGCACTGATCTGGCTTGGTGGCCAGCGGGTAGATGTTCTGGTCTACAACGGCGAAGAGATGCGCGAGACCTTGATGCGCCGCGACAAGATGGACGCGGATCAAGCGCGCGAGTACATCGCCTTCAACATCGAGGATGCGTACCTCGGTGAGGACACGCCTATCATCGTCTGGCCAGAGGATGAATGGCGGCTCAATGAGTGATGTGCACAAGGTCTTCGGCCCACCGGGCAGTGGCAAGACCACCTACTTGCTGAATGTTGTGGATCGCGAGCTCATCGCGGGCACACGCTCGACCAAGATCGGCTACTTCTCCTTCACGCGCAAAGCGGCCAACGAGGCACGCGACCGTGCGATCAAGAAGTTCCCCGACCTCAACGCACGCACCGACTTCCCTTTCTTTCGCACGCTGCACAGCCTTGCGTTCTACTGCCTGTCGATGAAGACAGAACAGATCATGCAAGTCGAGCACTACAAGGAATTCGCTGTGCAAGCGGGTATCGAGCTATCGGTGGTGCACGAAGAAGACATGGTGCGCGCCGACCATCCGGTGCTAAACGAAGTCAACCTCGCCCGCATCCGTGGCGTGGACCTGCGCACGCACTACAATCAAAGCAAGATGGGCATCGAGTGGCACCACTTCGAGTTCGTCGAGCGCACGTACCGCCACTTCAAGCGTGACCAAGGCCTGTTTGACTTCACCGACCTGCTGGAGATGGTGATCGAGCAGCCCCAAACTCTGCCTATCCTTGATGTGCTCATCATCGACGAAGCACAGGACCTCTCACGCCTGCAGTGGAATCTGGTGGATGCGCTCATCAAACGCGCAGCGCGGACCTACATCGCAGGCGACGACGACCAAGCCGTGTTCATCTGGGCCGGGGCAGACGTGCAAAGCTTCCTGACTGCCAAGGGATCGATCACGGTACTGGACAAGTCCTACCGCGTCCCGGCCAAGGTCCACACGCTGGCGAACACCATCGTGCACCGAATCCGCCAGCGCCAACCCAAGACATGGCAGCCCAGAGAATTTGAGGGTTCCGTCAAGCTGTACCGGCGCTTTGAGGATGTAGCACTGAACGACCAAGAATGGCTGATCCTCGCCACGACCAACTACCTGCTCAACCCGATCCACGAGTGGCTGCGATCCATGGGTGTGCTGTTCGAGCGCTCTGGCGTGCCCAGCGTCTCGCCACAGATGCTGCAGGCCGTGGTGGATTGGGAGCGCCTGCGTAAGGGCCAAGCCATCCCCGGCAGCGCCGTGCGGGGCCTGTACCGTTACATGGATTCCACCTGCGTGGAACGCGGCCACCGGACCTTCAAGGCCGGTATCGACGCCGAGCTCTACGACATTGCAACGCTGACCAAGGACCACGGCCTGAACACCGACATGATCTGGCACCAAGTGCTGACCAAGATTGCCGAGGACAAGCGCCAATACCTGATCTCCGTCCTGCGCCGGGGCGGCAAGGTCTCCGAGTCCAACCGCATCCGTCTTTCCACCATCCATGGCGCAAAGGGCGGGGAAGCTGATCACGTCCTGCTGCTCATGGACCTTTCCCCGAAATTCGCCAAGGAATATGCGGTGAATGCGGACAATATTCACCGCTTATTTTACGTAGGTGTCACGCGAGCCAAAGAGGGGTTGCACCTCGTGCTCCCCAAATCCACCGATAAAGGATTCCGATTGTGAGCACCGTACCGATGTTCCCCACCCCCTGCGAGTGGGTTGCCCCTGAAACTTTCCCCAACCTGTCCACCGCCAAAGAGATTGCCATCGACTTGGAGACTTGTGACCCCCACATGGAATCTTTCGGCCCGGGTTGGCCCCGCAACGATGGCTTCATCGTCGGCTACGCCATCGCCGTAGACGGCTGGAAGGGGTACTATCCCGTTGCCCACCAAGGTGGGGGCAACCTTGACAAAGCACGCGTGGAGCGGTGGATCAAGGATGTGATGCTTTTGCCCGCCGACAAGGTGATGCACAACGCCGCCTACGATCTGGGCTGGCTCACGGCCACTGGATTCAAGGTGAACGGCCGGATTGTCGACACCATGATCGCCGCGCCGTTGCTGGACGAGAACCGCTTTTCCTTCAGCCTGAACAGCCTTGGCTTTGACTACCTGCAGGAGATCAAGTCCGAGCAGGGCCTCAAGCAAGCCGCCGGAGACTTCGGTGTGCACCCCAAGAAAGAGCTCTGGAAGCTCCCGGCCATGTACGTGGGCGATTACGCCGAGCAGGACGCGGCGTTGACCTTGAAACTCTGGCAGCACTTCAAGGGCCTGATGCGGCGCGAGGAAGTGGAATCGATCTTCGATCTGGAGACCAAGACCTTCCCCGTCCTGTTCGAGATGACCCGCCGGGGCGTCAGGTTTGACCGATCGCGGGCCGAGCAACTAATCACGCAATTACAGGGTAGAGAGCGTGAAATACACACCGAATTACGCAAAATATGCGGGAAAACCGTTGATATCTGGGCCGCACAGTCCATTTCGACCGCCTTTGACAAGCTTGGCATTGCATACAACAAGACCGAAAACGGCCTGCCCAGCTTTACCAAGAACTTCCTCGACAACTGCGAACATCCCGTGGCCAAGCTCATCATCGAGGCCCGCGAGACCAACAAGACGCACAGCACCTTCCTCCAGCCGTACTTGAACTTCTCCGAGAAGACAGGGCGCATCCATCCGCACGTCAACCAACTGCGCTCCGACGATGGCGGCACAGTCACTGGCCGTCTGTCCATGGCCAACCCTAACCTGCAGCAGGTCCCAGCCCGGCACGAGATTATCGGACCCATGGTGCGCAGCCTGTTCCTGCCAGAGGAGGGCCAACTCTGGGCTTCCAACGACTTCTCCTCCCAAGAACCGCGCCTGCTGGTGCACTACGCAAACCTGTTGGAACTGCCCGGTGTAGACAAGATGGTGGCCGCCTACCGCAACGACCCCAAGACAGACTTCCACCAGATGGTGGCCGACATGGCTGGCATCGCCCGCAAGCCCGCCAAGACCATCGGCCTCGGCCTGACCTACGGCATGGGCAAAGCCAAGCTGGCCGGAGAGCTGGGCCTGTCTCCGGAAGAAGCCTCCGACCTGATCAGCACCTTCCACACCAAGGTTCCGTTCCTCAAAGGTACGATCGAAGCCGTCATGCGCCGCATCGAACACGCAGCATCAGGCGGCGCGATCCGCACCCTGCTCGGCCGCCGTTGCCGATTCCCCCTGTGGGAACCCACCCAGTGGGGCGTACACAAGGCGCTGCCGCGCGAACAGGCCATCATTGAATACGGACATCGGATCAAGCGCGCTGGGACCTACAAGGGCCTCAATCGTTTGATTCAGGGCAGTGCCGCAGACCAGACCAAGGCGGCCATGGTGGCGCTGGCAGACGCCGGGTTCACCTGCGCGCTGCAAGTGCACGACGAAGTGGCGCTATCGGTCAACAACAGGGAAGAGGCGGAGGAAGCAGCGCGGATCATGGCCAGCGCAGTACAACTCGAGGTGCCCAGCCGGGTTGATGTTGAGATCGGACCCAGCTGGGGTGAAGCGGCCTAAGTAAGGTTACTGCCAGTCCTTGCGTGACGTAACGCGGCGCGCGAGCCATTTCCAAAAGTAGCCCCAGCCGAACATGATGTCGTTCTGGCGCTCAAGGTCCGCGATCCGGGCAAGACACGCATCGTGATGCTTGGACAGCATGTTGTAAGCCTGTTGCATGTTCTCGATGTCTGTGGTTACTTCAGCGCTGGTTTGTTTGACCTCCTGTATTACGCTTTCCTTCTCCGAAGGCGAGGACAGCCATGATCCCGCCCGTATTTTTTTTCGCCATTCCATGCGAACTTCATTGCGAATGCGATACACCGATACTGTGTGCTCTTCGCCCAGCCCCAGCTTGCTCAATACCACCGCCCGGGGCATGGCCGGAGACTGCTTTAACAGCTTGTAAATTTTAAGGTTGATACCCTTACGTTTGCCTGCCATGTTCATTCTCCTTTTTGTTTTTTCTTCGACTTGCCCTTGGCCATCTCATCCATAAAACCGATGAGGCGATCGGACTCCCTGCAAATTGCCTTGTCCGTTTCCACTTCAATCAACTTTTCCAAGTAGTGCTTGGCCTTATCCAGATCAGACAGCCCACCCTTGTCCTGCCACCGGGAGACGTACTTGATGATGTTGCCCTCAAGGTATCCCAGATCGTTGGAAGCGATGTAGTCCCACGGCTGGATGGCCTTGCTCTTGTAGTGCGTGCCGCCTACCTGTACCGCGTTGGCTTTACTCATGGCTCGGGTCCTTCGGTCCAATGTGCGCCACACCCTCCTCATCAAAGCGCAGCAGCAACCCCTGCTTGGCGTACTTCTCCTTCAGGTCCGCCAACGGATCAACATGCTCCTCACGCAGCAACGCCACTGCAAACTCCAGCTGCCACTTCTCCCGCGCCTTGTCACTTGGCAGCGCATTCGCCTGCTGCTCCAACCACTGCGCTGCGATGAATCTCTTCAGTTGCTGTGTCATGCTTTCTCCATTTCGTTCAGACAATACAGTTTGATGGACCGCGCAGCGAGGACAATCTCATCAGCCAAGTCACATGCCAGTGCCCAATCGTGCGCGATCAACGCATCGTGGGCCTCGCGCTGCAACTTTTGAATCTTGATGAGGCTCTCGCCGTAGTCTTTGATGCTCATAACAATACCCATCCCAAAACAATCACTACAGAAAAAACGGTGGCCGTTGCAGCCACCCCCATTTGAAACCCTCGACAGTACGCTTGCTTGACGTATCTCAACCGTATCTCATTTCTGAGATATCTATTTGATATCCACTTCATTTTCTTTGGTCCCTTTTCAATTGCTCAATGTCCTCTTCAAGCCATCCCAGCTTTTTAATGATGATATACAAGAACATAAATATTATGATGATTACGGTGGTGATTAATAGATTTAAATGATCCCCAGTATTCATTCTTTAACTCCCTCTTTCGCAAGTTTTTTGATTCGTTCAGTATTCATAGTTCACCGTCTCCTCATTTGCTTGCAATAAACGCGCTCCGTTTTTGTAGTGAAAGTTCCGCGCCATCTCGGTTTTCGGACTCATCGTGACCACGCGCTTGATGGGCGATCCTTCAAACCGAGTCATTTCAAGATACTCACGCACCAGTGTGCTGCCCGCACCTTTCTTGTATGACCAGATGCTGTACAAGATGGCGTTGTCAAATGTGACTTTCTTCGGGTCAGACAGCAACTCAGCTTCGGTGGTGGGTATCGTGTCTTTGAACGCTACGCACAGAATCGCTGCCAGCTGCTTGTCTTCGATCCACATCCACACACCCCGTGTGCAAAGTGCCAACCGCTCCTCCGGCCAAATGCCCGGACGCACTGGGTCCTCCAGCAATATCGGGTCAGGCTTTACCAGTTGCACGATCATGTGTTCTTCTCCCGCAGCTTGGCTTCGATGGCACGGGCAAAGTGCAATGGTGTTGTTGGGTTACCTAACGCATAGTTTTTTGCAATGGCCTCAATCTGCTCATCCGTCAGCCCAACCCACTCGCGCTGTGGTGCATCTTTGTTTTTACCGTCATAAAATCCAGCCATGTAAGCAACAGTCAGATCATCAGGCTCTTGATCCGTCTGTTCTTTTTTCTTGCTTGGCACCCATTGCATGATCTGTCTCTTTCTCCACCCGTGGGCGGTCATAACGTGGTCCCGCGCTTCGGGCACGGCCACAGTCGCTTAAATAAATCAATGATGATGGCATCAGCACTCATATGACGAATAGACGGCGTGGTCTCCAGATACCCCTGCACCATGTCACGCACCTGACCAATCGTCACCGTATTGCTGGGCGAACAAAAGATGACCCCATCCCCCATGTCAATCGCACCCGCCACGTAACCCATCGCCACACCACGCTCCTGATAATTGTCGCTCTGCAACAGCTGCAACAATTTATTTCCGGTGTAGAACGAGCCCGCAGCGTGGACCGAGGAACAACACAACAAGAAACACGCAGCGAGGGCCCTCACAGCACAGTCCCGGTCATCGGATCGCGGATCACGTCCATCTCCCACTTACCATCCGCACCGCGCCGCCCATCAATCGGCCAGTAGTACGCACAATCCTCCGGTGCTTGTTGCACCTGTACTTGATACGGCCGTCTCGGTGTAGCGGTGTGTCGGTAGCAAGTGTCCTTCTTGTGGCAGCCCGCGCCGGGGCACATTGTGATATCAGGCATCCTTCTTCTCCCTCGCTTTCATCATTTCGTCTGCTATGAGATAGCTCCACTCTGCAATATCTTTACGTGTGAATGCGATTGCTCTATTACTCGCTGCTTGCAGTGCCTTGGCTGCAAAGTAATCACGCAGCGTCATGCCTTCTTGTGCGTACTGTGTTGCCCCGCTATGCGGTCTTGGGAATGCCGGTATGTCGTTCATGCCAGCCACCTACCAATCAACAACAGCACACCAATCACCGCGATGCCAAAGCCCATCATCATGACCGCTGCACACGCATCCTCTAACCACAAGCGCTTGTTGTTGATAGGGTCCACAAACATCACGAACACGATAAATGCAGCGAGGATCGTGAACAGCCCACCAAAAAACACCATCGACGGAATCATGCTAGTCCTCCTTTTTTGACAACTTATCCGGCGCTGTTGACAACTTATCCGGCGCTGTTGACAACTTATCCGTTGCTGTTGACAACTTATCCGGCGCTGTTGACAACTTATCGTCCAGTCTCGGCTTGGTTGTCATGTAGTACTCCCGCCAGTGCTTTCGAGAGGCGATCAAGTGACATACTCTGCACCAGCTGTTCAGTGTCCCGTACCTGTTT
>CAIRTT010000065.1 GCA_903881535.1 uncultured Armatimonadota bacterium | reverse complement strand
TCTGTGTAAGCTGACGGTTCCAGCGATGTACGAATACAGCCAGTTCCTTACCAAGTGTGCTCGGACTCGCGGGCTGACCATGGGTTCGGGAAAGCAGAGGGGCATCGAGGAGCGGTACCGCAAGGCTACGGACCTTTCCAACAACCTCTTCGGCCTTGGGAAGCATCACATTCGCAATTGCCCCCTGTAGCATCAGTGCATGGGAGAGGTTATTGATATCCTCAGATGTACATGCGAAGTGAACCCATTCGGACAAATCTTCGAGGGATGTCTCGGCGAGGTTGCGCTTTATCCAGTACTCAACCGCCTTTACATCGTGGTTAGTCGTCCGCTCAATTTCCTTGATGCCTAGTGCCGAATCATTGTTGACACTGCCTGCAAGGTTTCGGAGAAGCTGAATCTCATCAGCATGCATTGGACGGATAGCTGGTAGTGTCGGCTCGGATGCCAAATGAATCAGCCACTCAACCTCAACCGTGACGCGAGCCCGAATCAGCGCGACTTCGGAGAGATACTCCTTAAGCGGCGCAACACTTGTTTCGTAGCGGCCATCTATGGCAGACAATGCATCAATAGACATACTTTACTCTAGCTTCCTAAACCATCCAACGTGCTGGCACGCACACCCCATGTCCCAACCCAAACATCCCCCGGAGACAGCTTTGTAAGCCCCCATTCAGGATGGTTAAAGCCATCGGATGCACAGCTCATCGGCTCAATCGCAAGGGCTCGCCGTTTCCGGCCATCAACCAGCGTATCCCCAGTGAAGATTACGCAGTTCGGATACGCATCCACATCCATCCAGACTTCGACTTCCAAGTCTTTACCCGATAGACAAACAACGGGCATTGTGCCCTGTGGCGCAACGAAACAGTTATCAATTACCTGTGCTCCGATGACACGGGCTCCTCTGAAATCAACGCCTGCAGCAGCAACATCAAGGATGTTCCCCGTCGGAATCAGTTCTTCGAACTCAAGCACTCTGTCAAACGGAACTGTCAACGAACACGTATCGACATAATCATCCCCAGCCACAAAGTAACTATGGAACCCAATCGCAAACGGCGCGCACTCCAGCGAGAGGTTTTTGACACTTACCGTGACTTTCAAGCCCGTTTCAGTGATCGTGTACTTGAGCTCTAAGCGTAAGGCAAACGGATAGCCAATAACGGGTTCAGTCTCAACACCAACAACAACTTCAGTATCCGATTGCGTAACAACATCCCACCGCAGCAAGCGCACAAACCCGTGTATCGCGTGGACTCCGGAGCGCTCATTGACCGTAAGCGCATAATCCTGACCATCAAACTGGTAACACCCTTTGTTGATTCGCCCCGGGAACGGCGCAAGAATGTCGCCTTCAGCCCCGATGCGCTCATCAAAGTCTACATACGATGTCGTTACAGGGTGACCATGTAACGAAAGTCCTTGTAACCCGCCACCACGGAGGGAAACATCGGCTTTGTAGCCAAATCCGGAAATCGAGATGGAATCCATTACAGTCCCCTCGCTGCCATCCACGCGGCACAAACATCAAGTTTATCTGTGCCTATCCAGCTCACACCGGCAGCATCCAGAATTCTCCAGCCTGCTGGCGTATCCGGTAAACCCCAAAACCTGGATTTGATTCCCAGGTCATCTGCACGGCGCACATAGTCTGACAACCATGCCCTTTGCTGACGCGAGATGAGACCGCTTCCAAACCATGGAATATGGGACAGCCATGCTTCACTGACCATCCTGAATACGCCAGGTTGTGGTGATTTCAGGTCTTCGATGCGTGCATCCACAAAGATGTTCCGTTCACGCCTAGCAGCAAGCTGACGCGTTGGCCTGTCTCCTGAAAGTATGATTTCAAGTGCATTCGGGATGTATTCCGTGCTGCCACCATGGCTCAGCCAGCGCTCGTAGGGCTTCAATGCCCGGTCAAGTATGGGAAGCACATCGGCGGAATTGGCCTTGATGTCAATCATTAACTGAAAGGTGCCAGTTCCAGGCTGAACGCTCCCCGTTCGCTGTATCCGCTCCATCATCGGTCTCAGATAGAGCGCCTCGAGCGTTCGTTCGGGACGGACATCCTTGCGGTCATGAGCGACCAGAAGCTTGCCATCAACGAGGTAAATGTCTGCTTCAACAGAAGCAAATCCGGCATTTAGCGCATCAAGTAGCGGCCGAGTGTGTTCGTAATCATTATGCGAATGTGCCCGTGCGTGAACGTTCATGTCATTAGCCCTCTTGAATTGCGCGCCAGCCGATATCCCGGCGGTATTGACCGCCATCCATGTGAATACGATCGAGTGCTGTATAAGCCCGCTCACGGGCTTCCTCGAAGCTGTCACCCGTTGAAGTGACCGTAAGGACACGTCCGCCACTTGAGTAAACGGTGCCATCCTCGGACAAGCGTGTTCCAGCGTGAAATACTGCGACAGCATCAAGCTTTACGGCATCATCCAAGCCAGTGATAACATCGCCTGTCCTAACAGAACCAGGATAGCCATGCGCTGCGAGGACGACAGTTACGGCACTGCGCCGCGAAAATACAACATCGATTTGGTCAAGACGCGCATCCACACAGGCATTGATGACTTCAACCAAATCAGTTTCAAGTAACGGAAGCACAATTTCGGTTTCGGGATCACCGAAGCGGCAATTGTATTCAAGGCACATCGGCCCATCAGGAGTCAACATGATGCCAGCAAACAACACGCCACGGTAAGGAATCCCGGTTGACTTGATGGCGCGTACCGCCGGTTTGATGATGACATCGCACATTGCGTTGATTTCATCCTGAGAAATGCCCGGTACTGGACCGTAGGCTCCCATGCCGCCTGTGTTTGGCCCAGTGTCCCCCTCACCAATACGTTTAT
>CAIRTT010000064.1 GCA_903881535.1 uncultured Armatimonadota bacterium | reverse complement strand
GACCGGCGGATGAAATTTTACATTCGGATGTGGTGGCTTTTCACCCGGGCGGCGCTGCGGACACAGCTGGCGGATGCTGCGAATGCCGTTCTCTGGGCATCGGCGACATTGCTTGGGATGCTCCTCGAGTGGGCAACGCTTTGGGCACTCTTCGCGCGTTTTGGGTCGATTCCCGGCTGGGACTTTGCATCATCGAGTATGTTGTTTGGTCTGGTGCGCATTGCCTTTGGTTTTGCTGAAATGGTTGGTCGCGGCTTTGACCGCTTCCATCATGTGATTCGCAAGGGCGACTTCGACCGGATGCTCCTACGGCCTATCCCGGTCGCGATACAGCTGTCGGTCGCGGAGTTTAGCCGGTTTGGGATGATTGGTGCTGGCGCGGTTGCATTCATTTATGGATGCTCTGCGGCACACGTAGTCTTCAACATTGGGACACTTGCGTATTTGATTGCGGTGATTTCCGGGGGTGCGGCGCTCTTCTACGGTCTGCTGATGATGCAGGCGACGCTGTGTTTTTGGACTGTGGATGGGATTGAAGTTGCAAATGCCGTGGTCTACGGCGGCCAAACGGCAGCGCAGCTCCCGCTCGATAAGCTAAGCCGCCCGCTGACATTTGTGTTTACGTATGTCTTCCCACTCGCGATCATCAACTGGATTCCGGCTAAGGCGCTGCTGACGGGAGAGTTCACCGGTTTGGCGTTGGCTGCCCCAGTGATTGGCTGGTTGTTTTTTGGCCTAGGGGCCATTGTTTGGAAGATAGGGGTTCGCGCGTATACGAGTACGGGTTCCTAGAGGGAGATGCTAAGCCGCCCGCTCGCGATCATCAACTGGATTCCAGCTAAGGCGCTGCTGACGGGAGAGTTCACCGGTTTGGCGCTAGCGGCGCCGGTGATTGGCTGGCTGTTTTTTGGCCTAGGGGCCATTGTTTGGAAGATAGGGGTTCGGGCGTATACGAGTACGGGTTCGTAGAGGGAGATGCTAAGCCGCCCGCTCGCGATCATCAACTGGATTCCAGCTAAGGCGCTGCTGACGGGAGAGTTCAGCGGTTTGACGCTGGCAGCGCCAGTGATTGGCTGGCTGTTTTTTGGCCTAGGGGCCATTGTTTGGAAGATAGGGGTTCTCGCGTATACGAGTACGGGGTCGTAGTGTCGTTTGCTGGTCGGGCATCGTGGATAGGCGTGATATGGTGCATCCAACAAATCCCCCGGGGGTGAAAGTCATCATGCCTTTGTTCCTTCTCGCTGCGCACACTGCGCCAGCGCTTACGTATCGCCTGCAGGATGCATCCGTTGCCGCGATTATGACGGAGCTTAACGCTGCGCAAAAGGCGCACTCGGATGCCTTTATGAAGAAGGTTGAAGAGATTCGCAAGAAGGATCCCAAGGCTCCACTGCCTGGATTTGCGATGAATGATGGCCCAGCAAAGGACTTCGCTGCGCGGTTTTTGGCCTATGTAAAGGCGAATCCAAACGCGGATGATGCGGTTCGCGGCGCCGTTATGGCGATGCAGACCAGCCGTTCACAAAAGGGTTACGAGGCAACGTACATCGAAGCGTGCAAAGTCCTTGAGACCAAGTATGCTGGTTCGCCTGCGATCAGCGCTGCGGTCAATACCCTTGGCCAGGCCTACTCACCCGAAACCGACAAGATTCTGGTCGCCATCGTAAAGAAGAACAAGGATGCCAAGGTTGGCGCAAAGGCACTGAAGGCGCAAATGGATAGCCGCCAGAGTGCCATCGAGATGGGCGAGCGCCTCAGCAAGAGCGACCAGGGCCGCAAGGTCATGGATGAGCGTAACGGCGCTGGGTGGTCGGATGCGCAAATCGCACAGATTCCAAAGCTGCAGAGTGAAATGACTTCCCTTCAGAAAGTTCTGGATACGAAGTTTGTGGGAGTGCTCCCAAGCCTTGCGATTGGAACCGCGGCCCCTGAAATCACCATTGCAAATGTTGCCGGTGGCAAGAGCAGCCTCGCGGCGCTCAAAGGCAAGGTTGTCGTTTTGGATATCTGGGCGACCTGGTGTGGTCCGTGCAAGGCGATGATTCCGCATGAGCGCAAGATGGTCGAAGAGCTCAAGGATCAGCCATTTCAGCTGATCAGCATTTCCGGGGATGAAAAGCTCGATACGCTGACCAACTTCCTCAAGACTGAGTCGATGCCGTGGACGCATTGGTGGAATGGCAACCAGGGCGGCCTCATGGATGACTGGAGCATTAAGTACTTCCCAACCATTTATGTCATCGACAAAAAGGGTGTGATCCGCTTCAAGGATGTGCGTGAGGAAGAGCTGACCAAGGCGGTCAAGTCGCTGCTCGCTGAGTAGACTGTTACGACCGGCGCTGGCTGGTCACAGTCACCGAAAAGCCCTCCCGGTGCCATGTGTGCCAGGAGGGCTTTTCTGTCGAACGGCTTCGCCTTTACCTAGCTTCCGTAATGTCAATGTAAAGAACAAGTGTAGGAAAATCCCTCCCACCGCGTTGCGCAATGGAAGGGCTTCTCTGTGTCGAACATCGCTGCGTTCTACTGCGGGTTTTCAGTGCCCGGAGCAACCGCCGCACGCGCATCACTCTCATCATCGTAAACCGGCAAAAATGGAGCCAGCTCGCCAAAGTTGATCATTCCGGCGATGTTAGGGTCGACGGAGTGCAGGCTAAGCGCAACGCCAAGCGCTTTACAGTCCTTGGCCATCATAATCATGTCGCGAATACCTGCGGAGCTGACATAAATCAATTCCTTGAGGTCGACGACGAGACCCTTAATCTTGCCCGAAACGATGGACTTGTACTGTTGCTTGAACGCATCGGTGGTGTCGTTGTTCCAGGTTCCGGCAACCTTGAGGGAGAGGACTTCCTGCTCATCGATGGCACCATCAAGGGAAAGATTCTTTGGCTGATCTGACATTTTGTGTTTGCTCCAGCGGGAGAGATTCACCCGCAGCTAAGATGGTCAATCGTACCGCAAACAGATGCGATTGTCGGATGTTGCGGTCGACAGTTTGCGACCCATCAAAAGTCTCCAAATTTGGGCGGACCGCATCCTCCATCCACACTCAATTCCGAGGAACGATAACAAATTACCCAATGTGACACACTTTGCAGCCGCACATTTGATGTAAGGTAAGACCCGGGTACAAACAATCCCGGGAGATTTCATTTATGTCTGCTGGACGGATGCAACGGACCGCTGCGGTTCTAATTCCCCTCATCGTGGTTGGCGGGGCCATCACATGGCGCCTCAATGTCGTCACCAAGGAAAAGGCTGCCGCCTCGGCCGAAGGACCTGGTAAGACCAAGCGCACACCAAACGTAACTACGGCGCCTGTCGAAGTCCGAGACATCGTCACCACCATCAGCGTTGTCGGCGATATCTCCGCCGTCTCCGAACAACGCATCGCTCCCCGCATCACCGGACGGCTCCTCGAGCTCTTCGTCAATGAAGGCGACACCGTAAAAGCTGGACAGCTGATCGCTCGCATCGATGGCAATGACATCGCACAGCAAATCGCACGCGCGCAAGCCCAGGTGACCGAAACCGAACGCCGCGTCGAACAAGCCACCCTTGCCGCAAAGCCCGCCGCCACCAACACCAAGGAAGTGCTCGCCCAGCAAAAGAACGCACAAAAAGTCGCCGATGCCACTCTCCGCCAAGCCGAACGTAACGCAGAGCTGACCGTTGGGACCGCGCGCTCCGCCGTCGCCGATGCGCAAGCTCGTGTAGATGCAGCCGATGCTTCCGTCGCTACCGCAAAAGCCGCCCGGACATCCGCGGATGCCAATCTTACAAATTCCAATGCCCGCCTAAAGCGCATCGCCAGCCTCAACAGCCGCGGTTTTGTCTCCAGCCAGGAGCTCGACAATGCATCCACGGATGTCAAAGTCCGCGAAGCCAACGTCGCTGCCGCAGCCAGCAATGTCGATGCCGCCCTCTCAAACCTCCGCTCAGCACAGGCACTCCTGATACAGGCGCAAAAGCAGCTGGACCTCGCGGATGCCAAGTCAAAAACCGACATCGAAGTTGCCAAAGCCAACTATGACTCCAGCTTTTCGCTGGTCCGTGCAGCCGATGCGAATATGATCCAGGCAAAGGTCTCGCAACAAAACATCAAGGCACTCGAAGGAACCCGCGCCGCCGCTCGCGCCGCCGTGGATGCACTTATCCAACAGCAATCACAGTTGAACCTTGTTGCCGTCACAGATGGCATTATTTCGCAGCGTCTTGCCGACCCGGGCACGATGCTTACCGCGGGCACCCCTGTCGTCGTTATACAGTCCAGTGGCGCCATCCAACTCGACTGCCTCGTCGACCCGGACACTGCAACACGGCTGCGTATCGGGGCGATGGTTGAGGTCAGCACATCGGATGATGACAAACAGACCATCCCGGGGCGCATCGATGTTATTCTGCCATCCGCGGATGCCGGTAGCCGTCAGCTGCGCGTCCGCGTGGTCCTTACCAACCCGCCAGCCACCCTCCGCGCAGGCGGATTTGCACGCGTAACCTTTGAAACCGGCCGCGTCAATAAAGCCATTGTCGTCCCGCGCGAAGCCATCAAGCGTGCCAAGCAAGGCACAGTCGTGGCCGTCGTGGATGCGGAAGGCAATGTCAGTGTCCGTGATGTTCAAGCTGGCGCCGAGGATGCAAAAGGCATCCAGATTCTCAGCGGACTTGCCGCGGGTGACATGGTTGTCACGATGAGCTTTGCGCCACCAAAAGATGGCAGCAAGGTTAACGTGATTGGACCGGATGGTGCCGGTAAGGGCGAAAAGGGTGAGACTGGAGACAAGGGAAGCAAGGAGAAATCTGCTGATCCAACCCCTGCCGCAACCAAGGCATCTCCAGCTGCCGGGGCAACCAAGTGAATATCGGCAAGCTCGCGGTAACGCGGCCGGTTGCGGTGACGATGCGCATCGCGGCACTCGTCCTCCTCGGTATCGTCTCCCTCACCCGCCTCCCGCTTGACCTCCTCCCCAAGGTCGCCCTCCCGACCGTTGTCGTCAACACGAGCTGGCCAAATGTTGCTCCAGAGGAAATGGAAACGCAGGTCACACGCCCGATTGAGCAAGCCGTTTCCAGTGCATCCAATGTCTACCTCGTTTCCAGTCAGTCCAGCCTCGGAAACTCGAGTGTTCGCATCCAGTTCAACTACGGAACGGACATTTCACTGGCTGCCGTGGATGTCCTTCAACTTGTAGAGCGTGCCCGCGGGCGCTTGCCAGTCGACCCGACGCTGCAGCCTCCGGCAGTTTTCAGACTCAACCCAAGCCAGCTACCTATCCTAATTTTCGGTGTCTCAGGCATCGATAACCCCGCAAAGCTCAAAGCACTCCTCATCGACAGCGTCGCGCCCATCCTCCAAAGTGCTGAAGGAGTGGCATCCGCAAACGTAAATGGTGGAGCCGACCGCGCCATCATCATCGATGTCGACCCGGCAAAGCTCCGCGCGATGGGCATCAGCATGTCGACGGTCTCGCGGCGCATCGTTGAGGAAAACCTAAACCTCCCTGCGGGTATCGCAAAGCAAGGCGCGACGGAATACACCATCCGCAGCATGGGGACGATCAAAAGCCTCGACACGCTCCGCCTCCTGCCGATTCCAACCGCCGGTGGACAACAGGTGCGGCTTTCGGACATCGCGACAATCCGGGATGCCAGCCGTGAGCGACGCGCCTACACCCGCTTGATGGGAGAGAACAGCGTCGCGCTGACCATTGTCAAGCAGTCGGAAGCCAACACGGTCGAGACTGCGGCAAATGTCCGCAAGAAGATTGAGCAAGTCAAGCGGATGTACCCCGAGCTGACATTTGGGGTTGCCTACGATCAGAGCACGTTTATTGAACACGCCGTCGAAGATGTCAAAATCAGTGCGATGATTGGTTCCGCGCTTGCGATTGCCATTTTGATGATGTTCCTCCGCAACTTCCGCTCAACCATGGTCGTTGCGCTGTCGATTCCAATCTCTATCATTTCGACATTTACGCTGTTCTGGCTGTGCGGATTTACGCTAAACACGCTAACGCTTTCCGGGCTTTCGCTCGCGACGGGTCTGATCGTGGATGATGCCGTTGTTGTCCTCGAAAACATTTTTAGGCATATTGAGCGCGATAAGAAGTCCGTCCACGATGCCGCCATCGAAGGCACGAACGAGATTTCTAGTGCGGTTGTGGCATCCACGATCACGATTATGGTCGTCTTCCTGCCACTCTTCCTGATCCGTGGACAGGCCGGACAGCTCTTCACGCAGTTTGCACTGGTGGTCATCTTCTCGATTGCTGTTTCGCTCCTCGATGCACTAACCGTCGTCCCGATGCTCGCGAGCCGGATGATAAAAATCGATCACAATGCCGCACCAAAGGAAAAGGGTGCTGTGACGCGCTTTTCAGATTGGCTTGGCGAGCACTTTGATGCACTTGACCACAGCTACCGGGATTCGTTGCGCATTGCGCTCAAGCGTCGCTGGGTGGTCATCCTCTTCGCCCTCAGCCTGACAGGTGCCAGCCTGTTGCTGATTCCTTACATCGGGCAGGAGACGCTCCCGCAGACGGACTCGGGAAACCTCCAGGTATTCCTCCGGATGCCGGTGGGGACAGCGCTCTCGGTGACCAATCAGGCGATGCTGACCGCGGAGGGGATTGCGCGTAAACATCCGGATATTGAAACCGTTTTTGCAGCAGCTGGGAGCAGCCTCTCACCGCGTGGTGGTACGCAAGGCCTCGCCAGTCATATCGGTGGCATGACGCTTCGCCTCAAGGACAGTCGGAAAAAGTCCACCGTGGATGTCGGCCAGGAGCTAAATCGCCAAATGAACAAGGCGATTGCGGGCGCGCGCATTAATGTGTCGCCGTATGACCTTGTCGCAAATATCATCGCTGGTGGCAATCAGAACATCGAGCTAAACATTTACGGCCCCGACCTCAAATCGCTCGGCGTTGTTGCAAAGGATGTCCTCGAGGATATTCGTCAGATTCCGGGTCTTGAGAGCGCGGATGTCAGTGTTCAGGATGCGACTCCCGAGCTGCAGATTCATGTCGATCGTGAGAAGGCTGCGCG
This sequence comes from uncultured Armatimonadota bacterium, assembly GCA_903881535.1. GTDB lineage: Bacteria > Armatimonadota > Armatimonadia > Armatimonadales > Armatimonadaceae > CAIRTT01. Next base: position 346 of record CAIRTT010000064.1, on the reverse strand, counting down.
GCTTGGGGTGAGTTTCCGTGATGTGGCCGCGGTGCTCGGAGCGGCGACCAGTGGTGAGCAGGCTGGCTTCTTTCAAGAAGGTGGCTTCCAGTATCCAATCGTCGTTCAGGTTCCTGAAGCACTGCGCAAACAGCCTGAGCAGCTGCTCGGATTGCCAGTGGCATCGAGGTCTGGGGCACAGATTCCTGTAAGGGCCGTCGCTCGCGCAGAAATCGGAACTGGACCGAACGAAGTCAGCCGCATCGACAGCCAGCGCTACATTTCGATTGGTGGAAGCGTGCAGACACGCCCGCAGAGTGATGTCGCCAAGGATATCGAGAAGGTGATGATGGGGGTGACGCTCCCG
>CAIRTT010000063.1 GCA_903881535.1 uncultured Armatimonadota bacterium | reverse complement strand
CAGTGTTCAGGATGCGACTCCCGAGCTGCAGAGTCATGTCGATCGTGAGAAGGCTGCGCGGCTTGGCGTGAGCTTCCGGGATGTTGCTGCGGTGCTTGGAGCGGCGACCAGTGGTGAGCAGGCTGGTTTTTATCAGGAAGGTGGCTTCCAGTATCCAATCGTCGTTCAGGTTCCTGAAGCACTGCGTAAACAGCCCGAGCAGCTGCTCGGTTTGCCGGTGGCATCGAGGTCTGGGGCACAGATTCCTGTAAGGGCCGTCGCTCGCGCAGAAATCGGAACTGGACCGAACGAAGTAAGCCGTATCGATAGCCAGCGCTACATTTCGATTGGTGGAAGCGTGCAGACACGCCCGCAGAGTGATGTCGCCAAGGATATCGAGAAGGTGATGATGGGGGTGACGCTCCCGGATGGCATGTTCTGGGATCTTGGGCGTCAGCAGCGCCAGCGCCAGGAAGAGTTCAATGGACTTTGGCTTGCGGTTGTGCTTGCTGTGGCATTGATTTATATGCTGCTCGCAAGCCAGTTTGAGTCGTTTATTTATCCATTGACGATTCTAACGACGGTTCCGCTGTCGATTGTCGGCGTGTTGTTAGGCTTGTTTCTGACGGGGCGCAGCTTTGGCCTGACGGCATTTATTGGTTTGTTACTGCTGGTCGGAATTGTCGTCAAGAACGGCATTTTGCTGATCGAGTACACCAACCAGCTGCGCGAGCGTGGACTTAGCCGCATCGATGCCGTTCTCGAAGCAAGCCCAACGCGTCTGCGTCCGATTTTGATGACCAGTGGCGCTGCGGTGCTCGGAATGTTGCCGCTGGCGATGGGCTATGGCAAGGGCACTGAGATTCAGGTCCCACTGGCAACTGCGGTGATTGGCGGCTTGCTCACAAGTACAGTGCTGACGCTTTTTGTGGTCCCGGTTGTGTATACACTCCTGGATGACCTTGCGCAGCGGATGCGGACAAAGGGTTAGGCCCGGCTTGCGCCGGGAACGGGCCCGCGATGCAGTGTAGCTTTTATGACCAGCGGTTTGCCCCGCTTTGGCTTTACGATGATGACAAGCGGGTCATGAAACGATGACAGCTGCTGCGGGTTGACCGTGATGCGGTGGATATCCGGGGCTTGCGTGGTCCCGATAACCTTTCCCGCCAGCATCCACTCGACAACCGGGCGCTGGTCCCGTGTTTGAACATCCAAGCGGAGCGTCGTCGGCCCCTGCATCCGGATATCGCCACCCGTGAAAAGCTGCGGGACAATAGCTGGCTGCGCACCTTGTTTACAGCGGTCGAGGTACCAAGGGGTGTCCGTTGCTGCGCGATAGGCTTCTGCAATCTCTGGACTACCCAAGAGTGCATAGTTATTCAACCGGCGACCCGGCTTTGCGTGCAGAAGGGCATTCATGCTCAGCCAGTGCACAGCCTTGATTCGTGGATAGCGGCTTGGGAGGGCAGTGTAGAGCTGGATGATTTTGTCGATGCAAAAGTCATTGCGACGGCGGCCATCCACCTGGCTTTCCTGACTCGCCGCCCACTCACCAATCATCATCGGGTGGCTGCCTGAGTAATGCTCATAGACATAGTCCAGACAGCTTGCCGGGTGCCGCTCAGGATCGGGCCTCTTAATGTTATTGTCACGGAAGTAGACCGAATAGAAGTTCACACCCACCCAGTCGACAGCATCTGGACCGGGGTAGTAGCGGTCAATCTTGTCCTGTGGAATCCAGTTTGGGCACCAGACCATCGCGATGTTGGGTGCATTTGCATGCATTACTTCAGCAACGCGGCGGAAAGCAGCTTTGTAAGCCGCCGGGTCGCGGTGGTATGGAACCCAGTCGCCATTCATTTCACCCGCAAAGCGTAGAAAAACAGGGGTGCGGGTCTGGGCGATGTCAGCTGCGAACGTCTTGAGGTAGCCCGTGTTCCGCGTTTGGGTGATGTCCTTGATGTCCATCACGATTTGCCCACCCATCCCACGACGTGCCAGCTGTCCTAGCCAGTTGACGGGAGCTGGACGTCCGTACGAGAGGTACATAAATGCAGTTGCGTGGCGACGGCCGATGCGCGTATCGAAGTCGGACCAATCGCCGTGAAACTGCCCGTTGTCACCGGAGACCTTGCGGATGGCATCATCCCTGTCGATACACGCTCCTAGGAAACATCCACGGGATGGTTCGTTTCGAGCAAGACTACGACTTGATTTCTCGAACTCAGTTAGCTGGTCAACCATAAGGCGTACATCCTGATGGCAGAGCTTTGAAAGCGATGCGTAGTAGTCGCGAGTGTTGGTATCTCCCCGACCTCCAAACACTTTGCTGGCTGCCAGATATTCCCGCTCAGCGGTGGCAAAGTCGCCGCGTTTTTCGGCGGCGATGGCGGCATCGTAGTGGCTGTCAGGAATCGGCATAGGCGATAGTACGCTGGTTATCTCATGGATGTTCCAAGTGTCGAAGGCATCACATCGTAATAAAGATGCCCGTAAACATCATTGAAATTTGCACATCTTGCTAAAGTTGTGTTAATAGACACCATGAATACCCTTCTTGTACTGGCAGCACTGTCTGCTGTTGCCGCTGGTGATACACGCTCCACGAATGCGACTGCGTTTAATGGTTGGCATCAGTACGGAGGAAACCCGCAGCACACTGCCATTTCCAAGGTCAGCCTTCAGCCGTTGCAGAGGATTGTGTGGCAAACGCCGATTGACAAAGCGCCGCAGTATTCGGGTAGCAACCTGTTGGTTCACTACACAGGCCCGATGATTTCACGTTCGGGTACCGTTGTGATTCCGGTCAAAACAGCCGCTGGTGGAAGCTTTGTCGCAGAAGGTCGCCGCCATACAGATGGAGCACTTTTGTGGACCACGCCCACCGATTGGTCTGCGCCACCAAGTGGCTGGGGACCCGTGATTGGCGCTGCGCTGTTCCCACAGCCCGGCAATAAAAACAAAACATCATTGGTTATGGCCGCATCTGGTGGACGCGTCATCATCCGGGATGATGTGGATTCTCCCACGAGCCGTACGCGTGTTTTGACATTCTTTGGGGATACAGCCTATCGGGCAAACCCAACGGCCTACAACAACAATGTCAAAATCAACACGCCGATCACCGTGGACAATAACGGAATCATCTACTTTGGCTATCAGGTTTTGGGATCGAATCCACTTGGTTTGGTGAGCGGTCTAGCAAAGATAACACCCACGGGAAGTGGATTGAGCGCAAGTGCGGTGTATCGCTATAAGTCGATGGCCGGACTGACAGGTGGACTGTCGAATGGCAAAGTGACAACCAACTGTGCGCCAGCGGTCAGCCTTGATGGCAAGTCGCTTTACTTCTCAACAAATGGCGCGACGCCATACATCGTGGCCGTGTCCACAGCATCCTTGGCGCCAATCGCTGCCACCCGCTTGACAGACCCGAACACGGGGAACAATGCGTGGGTTGCGGATGATGGCACTGCATCCCCGATGGTGGCATCCGATGGCACTGTTTGGTACGGCATTCTGGAAAACCCTGCGGGCTCGAATCACTATCGTGGCTGGATGCTTCGCTTTAGCATGGGGCTAACGCAGATTGGTCGACCAGGGGCATTTGGCTGGGATGATACATGTTCGCTTGTGCCAAAGTCTGCTGTTCCAAGCTACAAGGGCTCAAGTCCATATCTGGTGCTTACCAAGTACAACAACTACTATGGCATCGGCGGGGATGGTCGTAATAAGCTCGCCATTTTGGATCCGGCATCCACGAAAATCGATCCTGAAACCGGCGTGACTGTCCTCAAGGAAGTGATCACAGTGCTTGGTATCACCCCAGACTTTGATGGACTGAATGGCAAAGTACGTGAATGGTGCATCAATACTGCTGCAATCGATGTCGCTGGTAAGTGCGCTCTTGTCAACTGCGAGGATGGCAAGGCGTTTCGATGGGACTTTGTAACGAACACCCTTTCTGAGCAAATTACACTGACTGCTGGAGTGGGTGAGGCGTATACGAGTACGGTCATCGGCCCGGATGGAAAAGGCTACGCGATTAATAACGCGACTGTCTACGTCCTTGGCAGTAACTAAGCGGGTTGTATTTGCGTTGTTGCTTGTCCCGGTGCTTGGTGCATCGGGGCAGCCCCCCGCCGTAACCCGCCCCAACATCCACACCGCCGCTCAATCGGCTATTACGCAGCTACGCCCGGATGGCACAGCCTGCATCTCATGCCATAGCCCGCTCGGTACCGAGATGCTTTCATCCGGCTTTTCAACCAGCGACTTCGCCCGTCGCGCCGCACGGCATATGAGCGCATCCGATGCCGAATCCGTCGCCGAAACACTGGGGAATTTCGCATCCCCCCATGCGAAAAAGTCATGGCTCTTCCCAGTTCATGTTTTTTCGACGAGCACCACTGGCATCGCCAAAGATTCTGCATTTGGAAGCCGCCTGCGTACCGGAACGCCGCGCCTAAGCTCCGGTGTGATTACATCCCATGCCGCCGCGTTGGATGCTGCCAAGCAGCTGCTGATGCTTACCCCATCCAGCATGCAACCGGGTATTGTGATTGATCCTTTGTCGCGCGAGCCGCGGAGGTCGGACAAAGGGCTGCTGATCGGTGACTGGATACCAGATGTTCCCTTAAGCCGTGAACGAACATCAATCTATGCATCCAAAGCGACTGAAATCGTTGAAAATGCCAGCAGTGATGATTCCAAACGACAACTTTTAGCGCTCCAAATGGTTTATGCGATCACAGACCGGCCGCAGACACCGCTTGCCACACTTGCTTTCTACAAACGCGCTGCGCTGCTACAGTTCGGAAAGCCGTGGAAGGGGTTTGTTCCGACATCCAGGATGCCCGAAAACCCGGTCTGGGCAGTCGGAAATCAGCTTCGCATCATGCATGGCAGACGCACGGATGAGCTTGGCATTTCACCAGAAGAATGCCTAGCGACAGGTCTTAAGAGCGGAGACTATATCCAGACGGCCGGGAGTGCTGCGAGCTGGTTCTGGGTTTGTTTTGCCACGGATCCGACACTTGAATCGATGTCTCTCGACATTAAGGCACGCAATGGCCAGTACTTTCTCCAAGCGCTAGCGGACACGGGGAAGGCTCCTTGGACGACGGCTTATGCCAGCAGCTATCTTGTGCTCTCACGGGCTGGCGTTCGTCCAGAAATGGCACTGCAGCCAGACTTCACGGCCTTTGTGAACAACGACCAGATCATAAAAAATGCGCCGCGTGACAAACATCAACGACTGCTTTACCAATCGTGGCTGCGAAATGTGCTGCGGATGGTTGCGTACCTGATGTTGGATGACATCCAAGCAGGGAGGCCTGTATTCAACGCAGTTGGGGCAAGTCAGCAGCTGTCTGACTTTCTGCGTTCGGTCAATGCACTTGTGCCGGCAGCAACACGGGCGGATGACTCCGTCCTAGTTAAGCGTGCTCTGGATAGCCTCGCGCCGTTTCGTGATCTACAGCTGCATCCCAAGCCGTGATTTATGAAGCCCACTGGTTTGCCAGATAGAATAGCCGGTAGTTGTTGCAGTGTCGCAGCAGACATTTATCCAAAGGTGATTGATGCATGAATAGTTTTTCCCGTGGAGTCTTATTCGCAATTTCCAGTCTGGTGATTCCTGCAGGCGCTGTGCAGGCGCAGTCCGTTCCGGTGATTCCAGCCCCGATGAAGGCCGAAGCCAGCACGGGAGCCTTCCGTATTGGCAAGTCAGTTGTCATCCGTCATGACCGGGCATCCGCGAGCGAAGCACAGCTCCTCGGTGGATTGCTGAAGACACGCCTCGGTGTCACGCCGAAGATGACGAGTGGAAATGGCTCGCTTAAGGCAAATAGCATTTCCCTAAAAGTTGACGCAACGTTGGCGCTCAAAGATGGTGGCTACCGCATGACCATCGGGCCCGATGGCATCCTGATCACGGGCAAGGATACGGCTGGCGTCTTCTACGCTATGCAGTCCCTGATTCAGCTGGCACCTCCTGCGGGGGATGCGCGCTGGGCGATGCCGGATGGCGCTGCGGTTTCAAGTGTCCGCATCGATGATGAGCCTACCTTTGGTTGGCGCGGAATTCAGCTCGATGTCGGACGCTGGTTCCTTCCTGTGGAAGACATTAAGAAGCTCCTCGACTGGATGGCATTTCACAAGCTGAATGTCTTTCACTGGCACCTGACCGAAGATCAGGGCTGGCGCTTTGAGTCCAAAAAGTATCCAAAGCTGACCGAAATCGGCGCATGGCGTGCTAGTTCGCCACCTTATGGGAACCGAAACGCATCGGATGGTAAAAAGCACGGCGGTTTCTACACGCAGCAGCAGTGCCGCGATGTGGTTGCTTTCGCGGCAAAGCGCCATATCACGGTTGTCCCGGAGATCGAGATTCCCGGGCACTCGAGTGCTGCCATTGCGAGCTATCCATATCTTGGTAACGATGACATCCCTGGATTTGCACCGACGGTGATGAACCAATGGGGCGTTCAGAGCAATGTGCTTGCGCCGAAGGAAGAGACATTTAAGTACATCGAGGATGTCTTGGATGAAGTCTGCAAGGTCTTCCCGAGCAAGTTTATCCATATCGGCGGTGATGAGGCTCCTAAGACACAATGGAAGAAATCTCCATTTGCCCAAGGTGTGATGAAGCGCGAAGGCCTCAAGGATGAAGAAGAGCTGCAGAGCTACATCATCAAGCGCGTCGAGGGGATGCTCACGAAGCGTGGGCGTCGCTTGATCGGCTGGGATGAAATCCGTGAGGGTGGATTATCGCCGAACGCAACTGTCCAGGCATGGCGTGGTGAGCAGGGTGGTATCGACACTGCGCGTGAGGGCAAGGATGTCGTGATGTCGCCGACATCGCATATGTACTTTGACTACTACCAGGCGGATCCGAAGTCAGAGCTCGCCAAGGGACCTGAGTTTGAGTGCATCGGTGGCTTCTTGCCGCTTGAACAGGTTTATTCCTACTATCCGCTTCCAACAGTCTTGAATGCGCAGGAGCAGAAGAAGATTCTGGGCCTCGAGGGACAGATCTGGGGCGAGTATGTGAAGTCATATGAGAAGGCGATGTACCTTGGGTTCCCGCGTGCGGCGGCGATGGCAGAGACGGGCTGGTCGCCAAAGTCCCGTAAGAACTATGCAGATTTCACGGAGCGTTTAGCGAAGGTGAATGAGCATTACAAGGCTGCTGGTCTCAAGGTCGGCCCACTCAAGTAGAGTTTTGTTGAGTAAGCAGGTTTCAAAAAGCCCTCTGACGTCGCGTCGGTGGGCTTTTTTTTGTGCAAAAAACAGATGACGAACAAAGTTCTGTAGGGGCAGGCTTCCATGCCTGCCCCTACGAAAGGCTAATCGTTCAATGCAATCCTACATAAAAAACCTCCCTCTGTTTCCAGAGAGAGGCCTTCATCAAACGAGATAATCGCCAGTTACGGGGTAATCAATACAGACCCCACATTGGCCAGGAGCCTGTCCATGTTGGGGTTGCTGGGCTACCAGAGCAGATGTTGAAGCCTGCAGCCGCACCCGTGCTTGTGCGGAATGTACATGCTGGCATGGTGTACTGAGCGGATGTTGGGCACTGGGAGAGGAAGCTCTTCACATTTAGGTACTTTGCATGGCCATCGGCGTATGCAAGGGTAAAGCCTTCGGAGTGAGGAGCATTATTCCGGTCTGGAATACCGCTTGGCAACAGGTAAGCAGCCCAAGACTCACGCAGTGCAGCAGGGTAAACCGTGCTGGTGTTTGTGATGTAAGAGAAGCTGATTTGGTTACGAAGCTCCATCAGGACCATCGTGTCCGCTGGGGCTTGGATACCAGCAAGGGTTCCGCCAAGGAACGATGGATTTTCCCCACCAACGAATGGGCGGCCAGAAACTGCGAGGTGCATGGCGTAGCCATTTCCCTTGATTTCACCATTGCCGGTCCACGCTGCTTCATCACGGGTTCGGGATGGGCAGAAGAAGACTTGGCTGTTCTTGATGTATGGGTAGACCCATGCTTGCCACTTGTAGTGGTTGATGCGCAGTGCAAAGCCTGTGCTCGCTGCTGGGTTCAGAGGTCCAGGCCCCGTTGGCAGCGTGTAGTCTGCGCGTGGGTAGTTCTCATCGTAATCCTGAACATACATCAGAAGGCCAAGGCCCACCTGCTTCATGTTCGACAGACAGGATGTCTGACGTGCCTTTTCACGGGCTTGTGCAAATACTGGGAAAAGAATAGCTGCCAAAATGGCAATAATAGCAATCACAACCAGGAGTTCGATAAGCGTAAATGCGCTGTTTCGCGATGTGCGAGTCATATAAGGTCTCCAATACGGATATGAGTGAAGTCTGCTAAACAAGCAGATAACGGCCTAGTATGACCGATAGACCCTGCTAAATCACGTGTGATGTTGGTCATCAAAATTAATAATTGGCGCATTTTGGTGTTTTGTGTAATGTGATCGTCTGGCCACATTGCTCATTGCTTACCCGCTATCATCAATTTGTTGCCGGCGGACATAGGGCAAAACAGATCTTTCTGTGATTCCCTTCGGCTATACTCACCGTGTGACCAGATGATTGTGTGTCCCAAGATTCCGGGACGGGGAAGGGCGATGTTGCCATGCTGACAATCCGGGGAAATAATCAAGGCCGATTTTGTGATGGCCTGAGTCGACGTGATTTTATGACCATCGGGGGTCTCACGCTCGGCGGTCTGACCCTGCCTCAGCTCCTCGCCACCGAGGCGCGTGCAGGTGTCAAAGGCAACCACAAAGCCGTCATCATGGTCTTCCTCCCGGGCGGTCCAAGTCATCAGGACATGTTTGACATGAAACCGGATGCCCCAGCCGACATCCGGGGTGAGTTCAAACCCATTAAAACAAATGTCTCTGGCATCGAAATCTGTGAGCACATGCCGCTTTTGGCTAAGATGATGGACAAATTCACCATCATCCGGTCGATGACAGGCACACGGGATGAGCACGACTCGCATATTTGTATGAGTGGCTACTCGGCATTCGAGACAAGCCAAAACAAGGCACCCTGTATGGGTTCCGTTCTGTCACGTCTCGAAGGTCCACTCGACAAAACTGTTCCGCCATTTGTTGCCCTTCAGGGGAAAGCTGGCCATACGCCGTGGGCTGACCCTGGCGACACCGGGTTTCTAGGTGTAGGGCATAGCCCGCTGCGCCCCGCCGGCCCGATGATGACTGACATGACGCTCGGAGGCATCTCCCTCGATCGCCTCGCGCATCGGAAACAGCTGCTGACATCCCTCGATGCCTACCGCCGGAATGTCGACAGTCTCACCGGCCT
>CAIRTT010000062.1 GCA_903881535.1 uncultured Armatimonadota bacterium | reverse complement strand
TTATGAATGGCATCGCAGTAAGGCAGAAAATGAAGCTAGACGGGATAAGATTGAAGCGCGCGCAGACGCACCCCCTAAATCTCATCACAAAATTGAACACCCATTTCCAATTCCGGAAAGCTATGGCCATAAACCACTCTTGACAGGTGGAAGTAAGAACAGCATGTTTGTTGGCGCAATGCTTGGCGAGCAAACACGGCATCACATGATTGATGCGCTCCCGGCTAATCCAATCCAGAGGGATGCCGCATACCATTATCCGAGCCCAACAGACCCTGCATTTCCCGGGCCTGATCAGGCGTATGCGCGCGGAGTCGAGCCCTTGTATCCCGAACCCAAACCTCTGCCGATGAACGGATGGGCCCCCTTTGATTTGGGATTGATGCAGACTCCGTCTGATTGGCTAACGGCAACCTATGCCGCTGCGCCACCTGCTCCGCCACCTCCGCCACCTCCGCCGCCGCCCCCGCCGCCACCACCGCCACTTCCGCCGCCGCCGCCGCCACCAGGCCCACCATATGGAGCTCCTCCGCCACCGCCACCCGGAGCATTTCCGCCTCGACGATCAAATCGGCCACGTCACCCTCGCGCGCCCGGCGCAACATATGGAGGCATTTCTCGTGGCTACCGTCTAAGAGGCGGCAGAGGCTACGGAGTCGGTCTGCGAGGCGACACGCGCGAAGAGGACGATTCGGACTAGCGAGTTGCATGCGATCAAAAAGCTCATCTTGGACGTGTGCACTCTCCTTATTCAGATCGCGAAAAAAGAGCTCAGCGTCCATTTATGCGCAGCGATCGTTACACGTCACAATGAAACGGTCAAAAAAGACCACACGGAAGACACCAACCAAAAAGGTCAAGAAAGTCAAGGAGGAGTACTGGCCAGGCGTTCTTCCACCAAAGGCTTATCGCTCTAAGCTTTTTCACACCTACGGGCTATCCGCAAAAGGTGCTTACAAGAAGTATCACACAGATAGTAAGGGAGTCAAGCACTTTATTTACTATAAGTAAGGCTCTGTGTTCACTTTTAGTGTGTTGACTTTACTACGGAGTCTCGCGCACGCACGGCGTCAGCACACGCGGGCAGAAATTGGTCCTTGAAGAATGTACTTGAAGCCTCAACGATTCGCGTGGCATACTTTGGGACAAATGGTATGTGCGTCACGAAGAATTGATGAGCTTGCCAGACGACAAACCAGGCTCGCACGCATTCCACGGCTGGATAGCACGCGCGCAGGATGTGGAGGGATCCCTGGATCTGAGGCATGTATTGCCTTGGCACGCACAACTCGTTTTTGGCCGCATACGGATGCCCGGGGCCCGATCTGTTGTAGGCTGGGCACTTGTATTCTACGAGTGAAACGGTACGATCCTCCGGTCCCCATAACAAAGCATCAGGGCTGAAGCCGAGATACGGAGTCGTAGAATCGCGCTTGTGAGATGGGTGTGTAAGCTTACTGCCGTCCGCAAACTTGACGTCGCCATCCGCCTCCTTTGTTGATGCGCCCAGCTTGCTTTCTAGAAATGTAACGAATGCCTCTTCGGCGTGTTTCTCGTGTACGCTGCCCCACTCCGTAAAGGAGTTACCGCAAAAGCCGTCGCGCTTTGGGTACGTCTTGGACGCTAACAGCTTGTTACGCGACATATTCGGATTCTCGTCCGATGCACTCGCAAATTGAGACGCCGTGACCGCGAACGAGCGCGCGACATGCCACGCCTCCGATCGCTGCGGCGCGTCCGCCGATTGTTGAAGAATAGGAAGCGCAACCTTCTCGTAAAGGTCTGCACCCGTTACGGCTAAAGGAAGAGCCGCGCGAAACTTGAGAAAGGCCTCGTCGTCCTGTTCCCACGGCATACCCTTGATCTCACGCAACGTAGGAGGTGCTAACTCGACGAGCTCATACTCGGCGTGCGACAAGGGTGTAGCCATAGCAATGCTCGTCTGTAAGGCGTCAAGACCCAGACTTGACTCTTGCGTAATACAGTTGGATAAGGAGATCAAACGCATCGTTGGAATTGTCACACTACGCGTCCGCTTTTTGGGAGCCATGTCAGCCTACGTTTAAAGAAGCTGGTTAAGTGCCAATTGTTGTCCAATAGACTTTTTGAGTGCCAGATCCCGCGGACTGCCAACCAATTGTAAACGAAGACGTTGATACAATCGTAGCATACAATTGAGCAGCTGGTGCATCCGCCATTGTTACATTCACAACAAACGATGAAGTTGAAGTATATGGAGTTAGTCCAGTAAACGTGTATGTTCCCGTAGTACCGCTTCCGACAGTTAAGGCGCCGTACTGAATAATAGGCTGGGGGTTATTAAGAGCAACAATTTGGCGGTATGCCCAAACACTCTCCGTCTGACCACTTGAAGCCATACTCGTCCCGAGTCCGCTTTCTGTCATTTAAGACACAACGAAACCACGGCCTTGTGCTCGTTTTGGCATTCCAGCACCCGCCGCATACCGAGGCCCAGTTGGGGGGATATACCGATCTTCAGGCTCCCTCTCCGATTCCGCGCGTCGCCTCAATACGTCCATTCGACCACGAAGATCCTCAAGCCTGTTTATCGCATCAATCGCAATTTCAGCAAACCCGCCGGCATCTTGTTCAGTCAATCCAGACGTTTTGCCATTCAGCCGGCGATATTCAAGCATTAAGTCCCTGAATGTATCCTGACCCCTTGCACCAAGTAGTCTGAAACGATCTGCGTATAGCGGATACATGACAATTAACTCCGGCA
>CAIRTT010000061.1 GCA_903881535.1 uncultured Armatimonadota bacterium | reverse complement strand
TTCACATGGAAAACCGATATTTCCCAAAACGGGACCACACTGCACATCACCTTTGATGGCGATCCACTCCTCACACGCGCGCAGCTGACCGCCGCCATCAACGCAATAAAGACCAGCATCACGGAGCCGATTACGCGTATTGCCATCGATGACTCACGTATACAAGGAGATCCCCTTGGTCTTGCATGGCAATGGGATGACATCGGGTTCGGGTTTTCAGCCCCGGTTGGCGCTGCGACCATCGACAAAAATGTCGTCGCGGTTACCATCACGCCGCCGGCAACCGTCCTTACGCCGCCACGCTTTGAGGTCGCCGATTCCATTCTTGCCATCCGGGCAAACGCCAACGCCGAGGAAGCTAATCCAGCGAATGCAACGGCTCCAGATGTCAAAAAACGCCTGACCATCACCCGTAACCCTCTCCGTCCTGAAGTGGAAATCAGTGGCACAGTGACTGCGGGTGCGAAACCAACAACCGCGTTGGTCGCTGTCGATAACCCAACGGATGCCGCCTTTCGCATCGTGAACAGCATTCTGCGGGAGTCGGGACTTCCCGTCGCTGCGAACATCCAATATGCGCGCCGTCCCCGCCAGGCGGATGACACATTGCTTACCAGAATCACGAGTAAGCCCCTCGCTCAAACGCTCCCAGACTTTCTCAAACCGAGCGACAATCTCTATGGTGAGCTGCTGCTACGCACCATCGGGCGTATCGATGCCAGTCCCGCAACGCCAGCATCGGGCATTAAGCGCATTCAAACGTGGATGACCGAGCGCGGTATCCCCTCCGATGGTGTTCAGCCGGCGGATGGCTCGGGGTTATCTATGTGGAATACGACGACGGCGGAGGCAACCGTCGCGCTCTTAAAGGACATGTCGGAGACGAAGGCATTTCGGGATGCCCTTCCGGTTGGCGGCATCGATGGCACCCTCAAGGCACGCTTTCCCGCTCCCGAGCACCGTGGAAAGGTCATCGCCAAAACAGGCACGCTCTCCGTTGCGAGCTGTCTCAGCGGCTACGCAGTGACAACCAAGGGCGAAACGATTGTCTTTAGCATTTTGATGAACCACTTTGATCGGAAAGCCGGCAGCGCCGCAGCGCGACGTGCACAAGATGACATCGTTCGCACCCTGCTCAGCCTCTAGGGTTCTTCAGTAGGCGCGACGTGGCCGACGACCATTTTGCGCTTGCCATCGATGATCATAAAGTAGTCACGTTCAACAGGCTTACCCGCTTTGTCGTTGAGCGTGCCATCCATCCAAGTCGTGAATGTCGATGATGAAATACGATACGAAGCAAGCACGGCAGGAAACTTATCTGGTTCATAGTCGACATTAATGCCTTTGCGGGTGTCATCGTAGGCATCCATCGGCTCCATCTGACGGTTGTTGATTTTGCCTTCCTTTTGGATTTGAAAGTCCGCATTGTACTCAACACCGGCATCCAGATTTTCAGGAGCGATCCCCAAGGCAATCGCTTCGTTGTAAAGCTCCATCCGCGTACGGGAATAGGCAAAATAGTCGTGCGTTGAGATAAGCCCCCAGACGACATTGCATACTGCGATAGCCACAGCCCCCCACCGCAAAGGTTGGAATCGCGGAGCATCAACAACCGGAGCTATATGCGCGGCCATCACGAATGGGACAATTAACAAGAGGTACCGGTCAAACATGTTGTTGAGTGCCAGCCATGGCACCAAGGAAACGCACTGAACAACGACAAATGCAATCAACGCCAGTGACAAAATGGTCGATGGATCAGCTGGCTTACGGGCTTTCAGTTGCGCGCCCAACCCACGAAACTGATTTGCAAGCAGCGCGAGCGACCCGACGTTCCCCAGAAGTCCGAGAGCTGTCCAGAGATAGCCCAGATTTGGAACCGCTGAGCGGTCTCCAAAGCCATGTACGCCCCCTACGATGGCCCCCATTGTGGTCCAATACTGGCCGTAAACCGTTAGCCGGTAGATGGGCGCGAACATCTCAATATGGCGTGCACTCATCGGCACAATGATGAAGATCAGCAGCCAGGCAAACACCAGCCCAGCAGCTGGCCATGATGGCTTGCGCAGCTGGAAACCAAGTAGCACCGCTGGGAGAACGAGGAGCCCAGATGTGATTCCGAACTTGACCATGAACTTGATGGTGATATCTGGCCAGCCAATAAATGTCAGTAAGCCAGCAACCGGCTGCACAGGCACGGCGTAAGGGAGCTTTCCGATGAGCGCAACCGCCATCAACCCAGCGGCGATAATCACAAGTGCTGCGGGAATGAGAATGCTCCTCCACACAGGTCGAAATCCGCTGATGATGAGCATCGCGACACCGAAAGGCAGAATGACATTTTGTCGATTCAAGGCCGCAAGGAGCGCAAATACGGATCCAAGAATGACCTTGTTCCGCAGGGTCGATGGATGTTCAGAACTGCGCAACGCTTCAGCGAAAAATGTCCATGCGATGAGACAAAGCGCCATCGTTGGCACATCCGTCAGAAAGGATGCTCCTGCGGCAAGGACCATCGGGGTACCTATCACGGCCGCCCAGAGCGCAACAGCCGCAAACTTCCCTGCTCCCGATGCCCGCAGGAAGCGATAGAGAAATCCCGATGCAACACCGGTTGAAACAATGCCAACCCAGTGGAGGATGCCGTATTTGAATCCAAACACCTTGATGATGGCGGCACCGATTACCATTTGTGGCAGCATCAGGGGCGTGCCCCACCCATTCAGCTGAATGCGTCCCGTTTTGCCAAATGCATCCGCGAGCCGTGCATAGGAAAACTCATCATTCATCGGTACATCTAGCATCCCGCCACCAAGCAGGAGCATCAAGATGACCGGTATTACACCAAGAGCCCAGACGAGACCTCTCTCATTTTTGCGATGCATTGGTGCCACTGACATAGCTATCCCTCTTCCACATCACCATCTGGTTGGAGCTTGACCGCAATGGCGTAGAGCTCCCGGCGCCCAAGTCCGGTCTTGTTGGCAACTTCACGCGCCGCTTCTTTGGTTGACTTCCCCGCGAGCATCGCTTCGAGCAGCATTGTCTCAACAGCGACCTCCGCTGGCCGCTCAGGAATGGCTCCGGTTCCGCCCTCAATGATGATGACGCACTCGCCGCGTGGAGGTTCAGCCTTGTAGTGCTCCGCACACTCAGCCAGCGTTCCGCGGATAAATGACTCATGAAGTTTTGTAACTTCACGGGCAACCACGGCCTGACGATTCTCCCCAAACGCTTCGGCAAGTTCAGCGAGCGAATCTGCAAGGCGATGTGTGCTCTCGTAGATAACCATCGTCCGGCGCTCAATGGCAAGTGCCGCGAGACGCTCTTTACGGTCATTCGTTTTTGGGAGGAAGCCTTCAAAGGTGAACTGACCTGTCAGAAGGCCGCTTGCACTGATTGCGGCAATCGCGGCGCAGGCACCAGGAATCGGTTCCACGATGATGCCACAATCGATGGCCGCCCGGACGAGCTGCTGTCCCGGGTCACTAATACAGGGTGTTCCAGCATCGGAGACCAGAGCGACATCGTTTCCCTGTGTCAGCAATGTGATCAGGTGAATGATGTCTTCCTGTCCTGAGTGCGCATGATGGCTGATGAGGCGGGTGTCGATGTCAAAGTGGCGGAGGAGTTTACCGGTTACGCGGGTGTCTTCTGCGGCGACGATATCTGATTCGCGAAGAATTCGCAGGGCCCGGACGGTGATGTCCTCAAGGTTGCCAATTGGTGTGGCCACGATACGAAGACGCCCCGGACGTGATGATTTCACATCCAGGGCGGCATCTTGAGATGTCTTTCGGCTCACTTCTTTGGCGCAGGCGCAGGCGTTGGGACAGGTGTTGGGATCGGTGTTGGGATCGGTGTTGGAGCGGCCTTCTGCTGCTGTTTTTGCAGAGCGAGCTGACGCTTTGTCATTTCCTGATTTTTCAACAGCGCACGTGTCTCGTTTTCCTTGTCACCAATCTGGCGATAGAGGTCTCCAAGCTGCTTCCATTGATCAGGGGATGATAGCGCAAGCTTTTCGATTTCCTGCAGCTGTTCCTTAACAGCATCTTTTTTGCCGGTCTTGATCAAGAGCGAAGCAAGTTTGAAGCGGGTCTCAGGGAGATTACGTCCGCGAAGCGCGAGTTCAAGCGACTTAACTGCATCATCTAGCTTGCCAAGCTGCTCATAGATGCCAGCCTTGCGTAGTGGCACGGAGCCAAGCGGGTCTTCGGATGCTGGGATCTTGTCAAGCTCCGTCAATGCCTCAGCGAGCTTGCCGTTTTTGTTTGGACCACCAGCCTCACGGATGGCCATCGCAGCACGCATCCCAGGATCAAGAATCTCAACCGTCAGCTTTGGCTGTTCAGCGGCGATGACTTCTCCAACCTTGGCCTGCGCGATTCGGTCGACGTACTGTTGAACGTACTTTGCGCTATCTTTGTCAAAATCCTTGGGGAGGGTCTTACCGGGGCGCTCGCCTTCGAGCTTGACGATGTGGTAGCCGTAGGTCGTCTTGATTAGGGCTGGGTTGACTTTGCCGAGTCCCGCGGCGAGTGCACCTTGTGTAAACTCAGGGACGTACTGTGAGCCAGGGGCCCAATCGTAAAGTCCACCCTTTGCCTTGGAGCCAGGGTCATCCGAGTTTTCCTTGGCAAGTTTAGCCAAGCTTGCAGGATCCTTGACCGCTTCTGCAAGAACCTTTTCGGCTTTTGCCTTCGCTTGGTCATCCGGGAGTCCACCTGGTCCGGACTTGATCAGCACGTGCCGTACCTGAATGTCGGAGTAGGTGCGCTTGACGTAAGCGACATCGATGTTCGCCGGCGGAGCAACCTTCGCTTTGAGGCCATTGTAGTAAAGCTCATTGCGAAGCTGATCAGCTTCGATGACATTTTGTTTGAGCACTGCAATCGAAGAATCCGGATTCATTTTCTGGAGGGCTTCTTCTACTGTGCGATCATCGGACTTTGGATCGATACCCAACTGGGATGCGATTGCGGAACGAACACTCTCGTTCCACTTCTTGTCACGCATCTCTTCAATCTGCGCATCGGTGACTTCAACGCCAGCCTTCTTGGCTGCCTGAACAATCGCCTCACGGCCTTTGAACTGCTCAACGAGCATCAAGCGGTACATGTCCTGAATTTCAGGTGTTGGAGAACCGGCCATCCCGCGCATTTGCTGCTCAAGCTGGCGATCGAGCATCGACTTAGTAATCTTGGTTCCACCGATTTGGGCGAGAGCCTTTTCGTCATCGGCGGCACGCTTTGCGGCTCCACCACCAAGATTGGCTCCGAGTCCACTGTAGACGACACCGATTAGCAGGGGAACCGCAAGCACTGCGATGACCTTTGTTCCGTGCTTCTCGACGAAGCGCTTCATAGCCATGATGGACATGTGAAATCTCCTCATCCGCCTCCCGGCAGACATAACCCCCTATTTTGCGGCGAATGGACGCATTTCGCCACGCATCAATGGAATACGGTTTCAGCTTAATGACGTTCAGTAAGGTTTGGCCTAACGTTTCCGGGTTGTTTTCATATGATTTTCAGTGGGTCAACATGAAAAGTAATCTCAAAAAATGCTTGCGGCGAATGGACGCATTTCGCCACGCATCCAGCCATGGGATTTTAGCCAAGCAGCTGATGCATAACTGAAAGGCAAGCCCGACTCGCGGTTTCCGGGTTGTTATCAACCGATTTCCAGTGGGTCTCAAGAGCAATACTTCCCGAATAGCCATCGGCTCTAAGCGTTTGAAACAACGCAGGATAGTCACCATTCCCGGAGCTAATACATGCCCAAACCAAGGTTCCATCTGCGCTTGAAGTGACATCTTTTAGATGAATATGCACGGCTACATCTTTGCAAGCGTCATAACCATCCGGAAGACCTTGCTCACCAAGCATCATCGCATTGCCTGGATCCCAAACCATTTTCAGCCACGGGGACCCGATGGCACGTACGACATCCGCAGTTTCCAAAGCCGTGCCAAGGAGGCAAGCATGTTCATTTTCGAGGAGGAGTGTAATCCCGGATGCACCTGCAATCGCAGCGGCCTTACTGAGAATTTCGATAATGGCGATGCGGCGGTCAGCAGTCAGGTCACCCTTTCGCCAGAACGCAAAAACACGCATATAAGGTGTTTTGAACCGATTTGCCAGTTCGACACAGCGATCAAGGAGCGGCCACTGATCACTCAGCGTTCGCTCGGTTGCATTATGAGTGGCGCCGGCAGCATCCGTTGTCCCAACGGCATCTAGGTTGCACTTGAACAGCGGCGTGTCGAGACAATCGACCGTCAACCCAGCCGTAGCGAGATCTGTTTCCACCCGGGCGAGAAGGGCATCTTCGGCATCCACGATGTAAACGCCGTAGACATTTCGCAGCTCACACGATGTCGCCCCGTACTCCTTCAGGACCTCCAGTGCGATACCAAGGTCTTGCGATATCTCATCTGTAATAGCTGTTATGCGCATTGATTTCCCCCTCACATCCCGATAACACACTGGATTCTACAACGGTGCTGCCCCGGTCTGAATCCAAGTCATCACAGGATTTTTTCGGTTTTTTGGGGCAAATGGATGATTAGGTCTTGCGGAGCGTGTTTTGCAGCGGTATTCTTCTCCCTGCGTCAAGCATGCGGCAGAGTGCTGAGGGCGAATAGCTCAGCGGTAGAGCGCCTGTCTTACAAACAGGTGGTCGGGGGTTCAAATCCCTCTTCGCCCACTTTGGCGCATTGGTTGTGGAGGAGTAGCTCAGTCGGTTAGAGCGCCGCCCTGTCACGGCGGAGGTCGCGGGTTCGAGCCCCGTCTTCTCCGTTTTCCACGCCACCTTAGCTCAGTTGGTAGAGCAGAGGACTGAAAATCCTCGTGTCACTGGTTCGAGTCCGGTAGGTGGCACCATTCGTGACCCTCGTTTACAGCGGGGGTTTTGATTGTTTTAGAGCCCATGGAATATTCCATGGGTTTCTGCCTTTAAGTCCGGCTGTGATGCAAGAACAGTCCGATCCTTGGGCATTTCCAACCACGTGTTCTTTTAGCGCTGCTCTATCCTGTGATACGTTGGTTTCATGGATGCCCGCAATCGCCCACTCCTGGTCCGCTATACCATCATGGTCGCTGCCGGGTTGGTGATGCTGAACTTTGGTATCACCGTCATTGAGCGCAACAACCCCGCACGCATCCTTGCAGCGCGCCTTCAGAAGGCATCTAACAATGACTATCTCTTCCTTGGAAACTCGCTGATCGCAGCCGGCATCGACACGGATGTCTGCAAAAAACAGCAGGTAACATGCATGAATGCTGGCATTGGCTCTACGCAGTCATCGGAGCACGCAGCCATTGCGCAGGAAGCGATCACATCCGGTGTTCGTGGCAAGCTAATCTATGGCTTTATGGACCTGACCCTGTCCGAATCAGCTGAGCTTGGCTGGAAGGGAAACCGGGCTGTTGCTTTCCAGCTAAAGAACGTCAATATCCCTGAATCCTATGGTCTAAACAGCCTTTCCAGATACGAGTTCATCCTGCGCCAAAATATCCCTCTACTGACCTATCAGGACTCTCTGTGGGCGAAAGTCGAGCGCGTCAGACGAGTCCTGTCGGACAAGTCCCTCAAGCGGAAGTCAGTAACGAACACATTTGGCCGGGCCGATGACTTTTCCGCCCTCGAGGATGGCTCAGCTGAGCGATTTGCCGCACGGGTCCGCAAAGCAATGGCACAGACATCGTTGCTGTGCCCAGAAGTCATGCGTTTGATGAATGCTGCAACCAAGGATGGCCGTGAGGTGGTGTTTGTCGTCATGCCGATGCCAGCCAAGCATAGGAACGCGTACTACAGGACACCGGACTGGCAGGCATATTTGGACCGCTTGGCGACCGAGGTGGATGCCCTGGGTGCGCGTCTGGTGAACATGGATGAAATGGCGGTTGACAGCGACTTTACAGACGCAGTGCATTTGAGTCCTGCGGGAGCAACTGCGTTTACAGAGTTCCTGCTTCCAGAGCTGGTGCGCGCCAGAGTGCCCCGCAACGGCAATCCCGTTGGTAAAAGCCACACACAAGACTGACTGTAACTGGTCGGGACTCTCCAAGCTAAACGAACAAAAAGGGCACCGGCCTTGCGGCTGTGCCCTCTCTGATTTTCGCTAGAGGATGTTAGTCTGCCAGCTGCTCTTCCGTTGCGTGAATCGCCCAGCTTCCACCGGTGAGGAAGCCGCCATCCACGGCAAGCATCTGCCCCGTCACGTAGTCACTCGCATGGCTACACAAGAAAATGGTCGCCCCAATGAGATCTGCCGGGAGGCCGCGGCGTCCGGCAGGGATGCGGTCAAAGATCCACTTTTTACGCACTGTGTCACCAAACAACCCAGCGGTGGTGAGAGGTGTGTCAATAAAGCCGGGTGCGATGCCATTGACCTGAATGTTGTGCTTTGCAAGCTCCGTCGCCATGCTCTGCGTCAGCTGGCCAACGGCTCCCTTTGTCATCCCGTATACGGAAAGCATCCCGAGACCGCGGAACGTTGTCATGCTTCCGATATGGAGAATTTTCCCACAACCAGCTTCGCGCATGTAAGGGATGGCCGCTTGGCTGATCCAGTAGAGCGAGTCAAGGTTGACGGACCGGATGAGCTCGTAGTCCTCTTCCGTAACATCCTCGATTTCCTTGCGGCGGTTTGTGCCAGCGCAGTTGATGACAATATCAAGCCCACCGAGAAGCTCTGCGGCCTGACGGACGAGATCCTGCGCCGTCGAGCGCTTGCCATCGAGTGCCAGACACACACCATGCGCATCTCCGCCCGCAGCCCCGAGCATGTGCAATGTCTCATCAATCTTCGCCTGATTGGACCCGTGTACCACCACACGAGCCCCGACACTGGTCATGGCGAGTGCTTGTAGCTGACCGATTCCACTGCTGGACCCGGTGATCAGAACACGCTTTTCATCTAGACGGAAAAGGGATGCAATATCCATTATTTCGCGGAATTCCTTTTATGCCCTGGATTCCCCAAGGCTGCACTTTTGAGTATTTTGAGTACCCTTGATTCAATGGTACAACATCGGGGATATGCGTAACTCCGGATTGACCTTACGGCTGCTCGCCGGTTGTATGCCGCTCATAACCACCATCGCTGCACTCGCCGTCGCACCACCCAAACCAGCGGTACAAAAACCGATCATCCCCCTTTACAACCGGGATGTCCGCCCAATACTTTCGGATACCTGCTTCCCATGCCATGGGCCTGACAGCGCGAAGCGAAAATCTGGCCTGCGCCTCGACATCCAGGATGAAGCCATCCGGCAGAAAGCCATTGTTCCCGGCACGCTGAAAGGCTCCGTGTGGAACCGGATTACACAAACATCCCAAGACCTGCTCATGCCACCTCCCGGTGCGCACAAGCGATTGTCAAAAGGACAAAAGGAAACCATCAAGGCATGGCTCCTCGCTGGCGCGAAGTACGAACCGCACTGGGCCTACACACCGGTTGTAAAGCCCGCAGTACCAAGTTCCAATGCAGGCGCAACCCCAATCGATGCCTTCCTAAATCAGCGTCACAAACAGCTCGGCCTACTCCAGGCGCCGGAAGCTGACCCGGTTACCTTGATACGCCGCGTCTCGCTCGATTTGACCGGGCTTCCTCCAACCACGGATGACATCAATGCTTACGCAGCAAACCCAACGAAGAAGGCATATGCGTCCTATGTTGACCGCTTGCTGGCATCGGATGCCCACGCCGAGAGGATGTCCGTTTGGTGGCTGGATCAGGTTCGCTACGCCGATACAGTCGGCTTCCACGGCGACCAAAACCACAATGCCTGGCCGTACCGCGACTGGGTCATCAATGCCTTCAAAGTCAATCTGCCGTATTCGACCTTTGTACGCGACCAGCTGGCGGGGGACTTGATTCCAAACGCATCGGATGCATCCCGCACCGCAACCTGCTTTAACCGCCTCAACATGGTCACACGTGAGGGTGGCGCACAGCCTGGTGAGTACCTCGCAAAGTACGCCGCGGACCGTGTCCGCACCGTTGGCAGTGCATTTCTAGGATCAACCATCGCCTGCGCAGAGTGCCACGACCACAAATACGATCCCTTTACGGCAAAAGACTTTTACAGCATCGCAGCCTACTTCGCCGACATGCGTCAGTGGGGCGTCTATGCCGACTACAGCTACACACCAGAACCTGAGCTCCGCGGTATCAACAACGATTCACCGTTCCCGCCAGAGATTGTGGTTAGTAGCAAGGCTCTCGCAAGCCGCATAGATGAGGAAGTCGCGGGCATCAAAGCCCTTGCAGCAGGCGTCGCGGATTCTGATCCTCGTTACATGGCGTACCTTTCGAAGTACAGCCAATACCGTGACTTAAATGGCGACACTGCCCCGCTGACACTCCAAACGCCCGAAGGCACTGACTGGCACACACCTGAAAAGACTGGGTTGGTGATCGATCTTCCACGTTCGGCGGTGATGCTCGCCGGGATTGAAGTCACGATTCGGCAGCCACAGGTTCCAGCCACTGTCAACCTGTCGCTCAAACAGGGAAATGTCACTCTTCCGTTCTGGCACGGCATCGGGGAACCACATAGCCCAACTACCCAAAATGGCTTTGAGCGCATCGGGATTCAGTCCGGATGGCGTATCACAAGTAAAGCGCCCCGCGGCGAAGCAAAGGCTATTTACTGGCTGCCGCGCACAGCATATACGAATGGAGGACCGTTGAAGTTGACACTTTCTGGGACGACAAGCGATGTTCGCCTTCGGGTGCTTCCGGTTCATGTGATCAACCCAGATGTCTTGGATGCACCGCTTGAGCGCGACCCTAAAGCTGCCTTTTTGCTCTCAGGTGCGGGGTTGGAAAAAGTCTCAGCTGACATTTTTACCCGCCAGCGCAGCATTGTGCAGTGCCGTGGTGGAAAGACGCCGGTGATGGTCACCGAGGGGACCAACAAGGGGCGGCAGGCAAGGATTCTTGCGCGTGGAAACTGGATGGACACGAGTGGGGCTCTCGTCGGCCCCGCGACGCCTACGTTTCTAACGAATGTAAAAGCGACTGCCACTCAGCCAGCATCCCGACTCGAGCTCGCCGCATGGATCACCAGCCGCAACAACCCGCTCACTGCCCGGGTTCTCGTAAATCGTTTCTGGCGGTTGTACTTTGGCAACGGAATATCGGCATCCGTTGAGGACTTTGGCGCACAAGGTGAAGCGCCAACAAATCCGACCCTGCTTGACTGGCTGGCATCGACATTGATGGACAACGGCTGGAATATGCGCAGCATCATGCGGGAAATCGTTCTCAGCGATGCGTATAAACGGTCATCGAAACCCTTGCCCATCCAGCATGTAAAGGACCCACAGAACCGACATTTCGCAAGGCAGAGCCCCCGCCGCCTGGATGCCGAATTCATTCGCGATAACGCGCTTTCCATCGCTGGAATCTTGGATAGCCACGTTGGCGGGCCTCCCGTAAAGCCATTTCAACCCATCGGGTACTACGCAAACCTGCAGTTCCCAGACCGTGACTACACGGTAAGCACCCGGGGCGACCAGTATCGCCGTGGTCTCTACACGCACTGGCAGCGGACATTTTTGCACCCAGGCCTCGCGGCATTCGATGCCCCAAGCCGCGAAGAAGCCTGCCCTGTCCGGAATGAAGCAAACACCCCGCAGCAGGCGCTGACACTGCTAAACGACCCAGTCTACGTGGAGGCTGCACGGGGACTAGCAAACCTGATGTACGCATCCATCAAGCCAAGTATCGGTAGCGATGATGCCCGTCTGAACTGGCTGATGCAGCGCGTCCGTGGCGCTTCTCCATCCGGCACCGAAAGAAACCAGCTCAAGACGATCCTTGCAGAATCACGAAAGTCCTACACCATCAATGAAATCCCAGGTCGGGACATGCTGCGTACTGGCAGCCTCCCAAGCCGTCTGGATGTCGACCCAATAGAGCTGGCCGCATACACCAATGTCTGCCGCGTCCTCCTAAACCTCCACGAAACGATCACGAGGTATTGATGATGGATATAAACATCCACACAGCCACCGCCCGCCGGGCATTTTTACAGCGCTCGGCATTCAGCATCGGGAGCATTGCTTTCGGTCAGCTACTCGCCGATGCGGCTCCCCCAGCCCCCATTCGGGCCGGGATGCCAGGTGCGCTGCCAGTACTTCACAAACCACAGCGCATCAAACGCATCATTCATCTCTGCATGGCAGGCGGCCCAAGCCAGCTCGAGACGTTTGACTGGAAACCGGAGCTGAAAAAACTCCACGGTCAGCCCTTCCCAAGCTCATTCACAAACGGTCAGCAGCTCGCACAGCTACAAAACACACCTCTCCTCGCGCGTGGTCCATTTACCGAATTCACCCGGCATGGCAAGAGTGGTATCGAGATTTCAAGCCTGCTCCCAAACATCGCGCGGCATGCTGACAAGCTCGCTGTCATCCGCTCGATGGTAACGGAGCAAATCAACCATGATCCGGCTCATGCGTTCTTCAATTCAGGTTCCATCCTCAAGGGCCGCCCAAGCATGGGATCCTGGCTGTTGTACGGCCTTGGAAGTGAATCGCGAGACCTCCCAGGGTTTGTGGTCCTTGCTTCGCAAGGCTCATCGGATGGCGTCCAGCCCGTCTCCGCGCGGCAGTGGTCAGCAGGCTTTCTCCCCAGCCGCTATCAAGGAGTGCCGTTCCAAGCAAAGGGTGATGCTGTTCACTACGTTGCAAGTCCCGGCGGTAATCCGCGCAACCTCGAGGAAAAGTTGGTTCAGTCCATCAATGCGATCAACCGAGAGCGGGCCGTACAGACACTGGATCCAGAAGCCGCGACACGTATCGCGCAGTACGAAATGGCCTTTCGGATGCAGCTCTCTGTCCCAGAGCTGACCGATATGAAGGATGAGACTCCCGAGACGCTCCAGCGCTACGGCGTCAAGCGTGCTGGAGATGGAACATTTGCCAGCAACTGCCTGCTTGCGCGGCGTCTGCTTGAGCGCGGTGTCCGCTGTGTTCAGGTCTACCACCGGGCATGGGACCATCACCGGAACATGGAAGTCGCGATGCCGATAGCAGCCCGCGAGACGGATGCGGCTTGTGCGGCACTCCTTGAAGACCTTGAACAGCGAGGGATGTTGGACTCGACACTGGTCGTTTGGGGCGGCGAATTTGGCCGGACACCGATGGGTCAGGGTACAGGCCGCGATCACCACATCAATGCCTTCAGTATCTGGATGGCCGGCGGAGGTATCAAAGGTGGAACCGTCTACGGTGCCACGGATGAGCTTGGCTACCGCTCGGTCCAGGATGTCGTTACTGTCCACGACTTACACGCTACGGTGTTGCACTTGTTTGGTATTGACCATGAGCGCTTCAGTGTCAAGTTCCAAGGCTTGGATGCACGTTTGACGGGAGTTGAGCCGGCTAAGGTTGTGCGCGGGGTTCTCACTTAACTCCAATCACGAGCGAGAAGTTAGTGTAAACGAATCCAGCGGCGGGCTTTCATCTCGAAGCGGGGAAGGCTGCCGGCAGCCACGACTTGTACAGGAACTCGAAGGGCTAGCGTCGCACGCAGTGCATCCTCGATGATCCGACGCTCGGATTCTGTGTCGGTAACGGCTGTATCAAACTCGACATCGATGAGGATATCCGCCATGACTTTTGTGGCATCCACGGTGGTCCGGAACTCAACGACACTGGGAAAGCGCCGGAGAACGGCTTCAATACTCGATGGCCAGATATTGATTCCCCGGATTACGACCATGTCATCGGTACGGCCGATGATGCCGCCAACGAGGGCCAGTTCATCTGTGCCGCAGGTACATGTGGTCTGAGGACCGGCACAGACGAGGTCGCCTGTTCGGTAGCGTAGAAGTGGTGACCCATGCCGGCCAAGATTCGTCAGGACCAGCTCTCCCTGGACTCCCGTCGGTACAGGCTGGCGCGTGTCTGGATCAATGATTTCAGCGATGTAGTGTTCTTCGATGACGTGGAGAATAGCATCGTTTTCGGGGCACTGATACGTAACGGGACCGATTTCAGTCATCCCATGGTGATCCCAAACCTTTGCGCCATTCCAGTAACCTTCGATGGCAGCGCGGGTTGCGGGAACGGCGGCTCCAGGCTCACCGGCAACGATGATTGCCCTGACACTGGATTTGCCAAGGTCGATATGGTTTTCTGCGGCAACCTGTCCCATGTGGATGGCATACGTTGGCGTACAGCAGACCACCGTTACGGCATTGCCTATTATCGCTTCAATCCGGGCGAGGGTGCTCATCCCACCGCCTGGCATACAGAGCGCTCCGACGCGCTCACCTGCATTGAAACCCGTCCAGAATCCGAGGAAGGGGCCGAACGAAAAGGCAAAGAAGATCCTATCTTCGGCGGTCACACCGCTTCGCTCGAACACTGTTGCCCAGCATTCAACCATCCAGTTCCATGATGCCGGAGTGTCCAACCATCTGATTGCTTGCCCACTGGTTCCGCTTGTCTGCGACACGCGTGTGTAAGCCGACATCGGATACGTAAGGTTTGTCCCAAATGGCGGATGCGCTGCCTGATCATCAACAATCTGCTGTTTCGTGGTCATCGGGAAGCGGCTGCAGAACTGCTCCGTTGTGACCGCTTCAATGTTGGACAACGACTTGGCGATGCGCGGAGCATAAAACAAATTGCTCCCGGCCAGAATTGAGAGTAAATCCCTTAGCGAATCGCCTTGGTGGCGGCTAATCGACGCCCTGTCATGAAGCATCCGGGTTTGTCATTCCTTGCCGTACTCAGGACCGAGCAGCTGCTCCAAAAAGTTGCGTGGGATGGTCGTGCCCTTCATCTGTCCAGTCTCAGGGTCCATCGCCACACACACAGTCACGGTATGCCCCGTAGCCACAATCACATCGGAATCTTGTCCGACTTTGCGGCACACAAACGCGTACCGAATGGACTTGTCCTTGAGCTCTTCGATGGAGAGATGGACATCGACTTCATCTTCGAAGCGGAGTGGGGCTTTGAACTGACAGGCAACATCCACACGTGGCCAGCCTATACCGTTTTTACCAGCAACCGTCAGTCCCCGACTGCGCAGGAATGCATGCTCAGTGACTTCCATATACCGGAAGTAGCTGGAATAGTGAATGATTCCAGCCATATCGGTCTCTGAAAATGCAACCTGATGACGCATCACAAACAAGTCAGGGAATTGTGCTGTCATACAGCTGCGACTTCGGCTCCAACCGGTTCCCGCGGTAGCCCATGCGTCAGGTGTTCCGGGAGCTCTGCAAAGTGTCCAACCGCATTGCAGAGGTTAGAGAAGTCACGGACTAGGTCACCAATCAGACAATCGACAAGGTCGCCCTTGACTTCTGGGAACTTCGTCACGACATCCTTCATCGAGAAGTCTTTCTGATAGAAGGCATAAACCAAGGCACGCATCGTCTCGATGGATGCACACAGCTGCTCACCATACTTCGTGAACTGAGCTGCAGATGTGTCGCCCGCAGTAAGCGCTGCATGAATTGTGTCCGCAGCAAGTTCACCGCTCTTCAATGCGAGATATACACCGGATGAAAAGACCGGGTCGAGAAATGCGAAGGCATCCCCTACGAGGACAAGGCCATCATCCGCGCAATATTTTGATCGGTACGAAAAGTCACCGGTTGCCCAGATAGGCCCGAACTGTGTTCCCTTACTGATACGTTGTTGGATCCACGGATTGTTCGCTGCTTCACGGGCAAGAATTTCCGCCTTATCCCGTGTCCCAGAGAAGAGATAGTCCTTCTCCGCGACAATACCTACACCAACGACATCATCCGGGAGTGGGATGTACCAGAACCAACCCTTGTCGGGAAGGTAAGCAATCGTGGTCGCTGCTTCATCGAGGCCAGGATCGCGCTCAGCACCTTTGTAATACGTCCAAATGGCAATCTTACCGAGCTCAGGATCTTTGATACGCCATTGGTTGCGGCTTGCAGCAAGGGCATCACGGCCCGTGGCATCTACCGTGACACTGGCTGAGACGTAGTAGGACTCACCGAGGTCGTTTTCAACACGGACGCCAATGACTTTCCCATTATCATCGCGACAGAACTCTTTTGCCCGGGCGCCGTAGCGGACCTCGGCTCCGAGTTCAGCAGCACGGTCAAGGAGCATTTTGTCGAAATCGCTTCGGACAACCTGCCAAGTCACTGCTGCCGGATGATCCCAGTGTTCGAAGAAGTAAAACGGCTGTGAGACCCGACCTTGCATCGAGACAAACTGAACGCTGTACTTCTTTGGAAAGGCTGATTCGTTGAGCTGGTCGATTACACCCAGACGGTCAAGGACAAACCAACAATATGGCATGAGGGACTCCCCCACGTGGTACCGCGGGAAGTAGTCTTTCTCCAATACCAACACACTGCGTCCATGCTGCGCAAGAATGGCAGCCGTCGTTGCGCCGGCGGGTCCGCCACCGATTACGATTACATCGAATGCCTGCGTGTTTTCCATCACTTAGTCAACATTTCTAGCCGACGTAGCCGGCGGGAGAATTTCAAGTATGTCTGCAAGTACATCCCCAAATGGGGTCAAATGCCTATTCCTACGTCCGTATACAACATCCCCGGAGGAATCCAGTTCCATCGAATTAGCAATTTCGATGCTGGTATGCATTCGGAAGAATCCAAGTGGATTCGAAATATAAGGAATGTTGAAGTCCGTCAAAACAGTTCCTAGCGGAGTTGTACCCGCCCGCAGTATCGCTGCGGCATCATCCGGAAAATGTTTCAAAAAAATCCGGATAGCCCCATATTCGACAGGCTGATTATCGCGGCATCGCCGCAGAATCACGGCCCGTAAGATGTTGGATGGTTCGATGGTTTGCTGTAGTACCTGGAGCTGAATCGCACTCCCGTGGAACCTACTGAGCGTGCTGGTCATATCTGATCGATGAACCAGCAGCTCATGAAAAGGCATCGGAACAGCATCCCCCGGAACTGATACAGCATTCGGCATCAGCAACAATGCATCGGAGTGTAAATCAGCCAGGGGCCCAGCAAGGTCCAGCGGTTTCGCGTTAGGCATAGCGGCTGTCACGGTGTTGCGGCAGGAAAAACTCGTGGACGTAGCGGTCTACCTGAAGCAAACCCTCTATATTCAGACGAAGGAAGTTGTCATCCTCCGTGAGGTTTCCTGTGCTTCGGATGTAATCCAATGCTGCAGGGAACTGCTCCCGCAGATCGACTCCGAATTTATCGCGGAAATACTGAAGATCGAGGGATCCCAGCTTGAATTGGAGTACTGCTTCGCGGATAAGCTTTTCTTCACCGGATGGCGTAAGAGCCCGGAAGACTGGGAGGTTTCCGGATTGGACGCGTTCGATGTAGGGATCGATGTTGTGTTGATTTTGGAAATGAGTCCCACCGACGTGCGAGAAGGATGAGACGCCCAAGCCAAGGAGGTCTGCTCCCTGCCACAGATGATCTCTGTAGAGGAACTTCGTGGAAGGATTCTTTACAGCCGTGTACGCACTGGTGACCGTATAACCATTTTCAGAAAGTCGGGCGAATGCACG
>CAIRTT010000060.1 GCA_903881535.1 uncultured Armatimonadota bacterium | reverse complement strand
GCGGTCGCATGATACGGAACTCAGCACTCTCACTCGGCATAAGCTTGTTATGGATATTGATCGCTGCAGGAACATGCGCTGGCATCGTGATGATCGCAGGGGCGTCCCCCATATCCGTTGCACAAGCATTGCTTCAGGGTGCCATCGGAACGCAATACAACATTAGTAACACGCTCGTACAAACCATCCCCCTCCTAATCACTGCACTTGCGGTGGTCATCGCGTTTCGGGCAGAAATGTTCAATATTGGTGTTGAAGGACAGTTTCTGCTCGGTGCGGTGCTCGCCTGCTGGGCTGGTCAGTTATCGGTTCCCGGGCCGCTTGCCATTATCGTAACGCTAGTATCATCGATGATCGGAGGGGCTCTCTGGTCCCTCATCCCTGCCTTAATGCTGCATTTCCGCGGTGTACAAATCGTGCTGAGCAGCCTCATCATGAACTTCATCGCGGTCCAAGTGGTTGCATGGGTCGTCCGCGGCCCTCTACAGGAAGCCATCCGTGAGTACCCACAGTCAGATTCAATCAGAACCGCGGCTGAGCTACCAAAAGTCATTGCCGGACTACAGCTTCACAGTGGCATTTGGATTGCTTTAGCGATCGCACTGCTATTCGATGTTCTGGTGCGAAGAACAGTGTTTGGACAACATCTGAAGGCTGTTGGAAGTGGTTTGCGGGCATCCAAAACGATGGGACTCCCCGTGAGCCGCATTCTCTTTACCACAGTACTGCTCAGCGGAGCCCTCGGAGGTCTGGCAGGTGGTATCCAAATTGCCGGTGTGACACACTTCCTTGCCGATCCATATTCTAAGGGCTACGGTTACACGGCGATTGCTGTTGCGCTCCTCGCGCGCCTCTCCCCCATCGGGGCAATCCCCGCCGCCTTGCTTTTCGGTGCTCTCACCAGCGGCTCATCCGCCGCACAGTCCGCCGGCATCCCTGTCGTCGTCCTCCAAGTCATCCAGGCAGTTATCCTCTTCTCCATTCTTGGAGCGCGCTACACAGCCCAGTGGCTCCGTAACAAGTCCGCAACAGGAGCCACTGCATGAACATCCTGATTGACATCATCACGTACGCTGCTCCCGTTGGCTTCGCCTGCTACGGAGGGCTGCTCAGTGAGAAGGTTGGCATTGTACAAATCTCACTCGAAGGAATGATGCTTATCGGCGCGCTTGCGGCTGTCATCGCAACAAGCATCACTGGGAACCCTCTGGTTGGCGTGTTTGCTGCGATGGCTTGCGCGATGCTTGCCGCTGCTCTGCACAACCTCTTTACACTGGTGATGCGCTCCGACCACGTCATCGTCGGAACAGCGGTTAACTTCCTCGCCATCGGCATCACCGGAGTTCTCTCTCGAACGCTGCAAAAGTCACATCCGACCATTCTGAAAGCACAAAGCCTCCCCCTTCTCGTTTCGGGGATGAACGTTCTCACGATGCTATTCATCCTCTTGATTCCAGCTCTGTGGTGGCTGCTGTATCGGACACGTCTGGGAATTGGCATCACCGCTACAGGCGAGCTTCCAAAAGCGGTTACAGCGGCTGGCTATAGCGTTTTCCGTTACCGATTCTTTTCCAGCCTTGCATGCGGGGCTTTCTGCGGTCTTGGCGGGGCAGCACTCTCGATTGGCATTTCGAACAACTTCACCGACAACATGACAGCATCCCGAGGATTTGTCGCCTTAGCGCTCATCGTCGTTGGCAGGTGGTCACCGCTCTGGACAGCCATCGGGACGCTAGCCTTTGCCAGCCTCGATGTCTTGCAGGCAAGCCTTCAAGCGAGTGGAAATACTTTGCTGCCGTACCCCATTCTCCTCGCACTCCCGTACATCTTGACACTGGTGGCCCTTGGAACGGCAAAAGCATCTGTGCGCCCGCCCAAATATCTTGGCATCACGACAGAATCCCAGCCCTGATCGAATCCTTTAACCGCAAGCGATTAAAACCTAGAGTCTTACCCGGCGCCTGCGATTCGTACAATCGGTATACTCGAACATCGTGCAAACTCTTACCGGGCTGGACACAGCTGCTCTAACATCCATCATCACATCCATCGGCCAGCCAGCCTACCGGGGCAAACAGCTCGCGGATAGCATTTACACGCAACGTGTCCGAAGCATCGATGAAATCACAACGCTTCCCGTTGCGCTTCGCCAAACGCTCTCTGAGAACTACACCATTGGAACCTGTACCGTCATTGGGAAGCAGGAAGCTGTGGATGGAACGGTCAAGTACCTCCTCTCCTTCAACGATGGTGAAGTCGTCGAGACGGTCTTCCTACCCTACGAAAACCGCACAAGCATCTGTATTTCAAGCCAGGTTGGATGCCCAATGGCCTGCTCGTTTTGCGCTACCGGGACCGAAGGCCTTGTTCGTAACCTGACCACCGCCGAAATCATTGATCAGTTGCTCATCGTGCAGGCACTCCAACCTGAAAGACGTATCTCACACGTGGTGATGATGGGAATGGGCGAGCCCCTCCTCAACCTCTCCTGTGTCATTGAAGCATTGACCCTGATGGCAAATGAGATGGGCTTGAGCTGGCGCCACCTCACCGTCAGTACCGTTGGCGTCATTCCAGCGATTGAAAAACTGGCTCAAATGGACCTTCCGCTTACCCTCGCCGTCTCGCTCCACGCACCAACGGATGACCTCCGCGACCAGCTGGTCCCGTTGAACCGCAAGCACAACATCGCACGTCTGATGCAAGCCTGTAGCGAATATGTCTACCAGACCAACCGACGCCTGACGTTTGAATATGTCCTCATGGCCGGCGTGAATGACCGCGATGAGGATGCGCATGCGCTTGGAAAGCTCCTCGCAAAGCAACCACTGTGTGCGCTGAATACGATTCCGTATAATTCCACCGATGTCGAAGCTGCGTACAAACGTCCACAGTCTGCATCGACGCGCCGCTTCCGTGACATCGTTAGCTCGTACGGGGTAACCGTGACACAGCGACAGGAACGTGGACAGAAAATCGCTGCAGCCTGCGGTCAGCTGAAACGCTCAGTCTTGCGCTCGGGACATTCCCTCATACCACTGCAAATGCTGAAAGCAGATGCCTAGGCATGTGCACAGAATCCGATGGTTTGGATTCGGCCACGGATGACTCAATTCGCCTGCCAACCCAGTGGACGCAGGCGGAGTGGCAGGCAGAGCTTGCCAAAACAAAACCAGCAAGTATCATCGCGTTTCTAAGAGCAAACAAAATGCAGCCATCTGCGTTCCGGCTTCTTCCTGAGCTCGTCAAAATACCAACAAACCAGCTTCTGATCGCGCAAACCCTTGCGAAGTCCCCTATCCTTGCTGCGAAGTGGATGACAACGACGGAACCAGCATCGCCTGCTGCTGCGGAAGCTGCTCCGCTAACATCACAACTGGATGCATCCCGTAGTGGCCTTTCACGGATGCAGCGTCAGAAACCAGCCGTCACGGCTGGACTAAAGCTGACGAAGACGGAACAGTCAGGGTCACAAGCGATTCAGCAACCGAACGCCGATGTAACCCCAGATGTGCACGTAGACTCAATCCCTGAGCTCAAAGCGAAGCTATCTGATGCCGAGGCACGTATTAGAGAGCTTGAACAGCAACTAGATGACTCCAAGGCAACACTTGGACGCCTCGATGCAGAAGTCATCACCCTTCAGAAATCATCCAAGTTCGCAACCGAGTTCGTTGATCGTATCCAAGACATCATCGAAACCGAACGCGGCACAGATTTCCGGAAATATCCGGCTGAGAAGCGCCCATCGCGCCTCAAAACGGAGACGTTGAAAGTCCTCCGTAATGAAACCGTGCTTCAAGCCGAAGTGGATGCCTTACGTAAGCAACTGAAGTCTCCAATAGCGGCTGGCATTGTTTCCGTTGCAGCAGACAAAACAGTGGAGCATGCCATCTCTCCGCAGGTTAAGTCAGCGATGCAGGCAATTATGTTGCATGGCAAAGCGGAATGGAATGCAATCCAGCGGATGGTTACACATCTCCTGCAGGACACTTCCCTAACACAAGTCGATATCGCAACCCTTCGCCATGTGCAGGCTGAAGCGCTCCTTCGCGGCAAGCGTGACGATGAAGCCCTTTCACTCCTTGGTGAAGCACTGAGACTGTTCATCAGTAAAAAGCGCTACGCGGATGCCCTAGACTCCCTTGTCTTGGCATTACGCGCGATTGCAACCGATGGTGTTTCACAGGATGTCGTCTCTGCAATGCGTTCCCTAGTTTCAATAGTCCCAGATGATGCCATGCGCAAGCTGGTGCATCCACTGGCGCGTCTGCGCTCGCGAAACCGAAAGGCATTTGAACACCTCCTTCCAACAACGCTGGACTGTATCTCAACAAAGCGGCTCATTGCCGGTGTGGATGCCCTTGCGACACGGCGTATCACAGACTCTGAATCGGTGTCGCTACCGCTTGCAAACGGACGCCGGCATAGCTGTACAGTCAGAGAAATCATCCGGCGTATCGAACGCGGAGATGTCAGCTACATCACCCGTGTCCGCGAAGGTCAGGAGCTTCTGCTCCAACAGGATGATGCACTGGCCTTAGCAATCGAAGCGTGCCTTCGAGAGTCATCATCGCCTTGGGCACTGATTCCACTACAAAACCACCACTGGCGCGCAGCGGTCATTGATGCATCCAATATCGCACGGTGGAATAGCGGTAAAGCTGGCGATAAATCGGTGTCGCATGCATCCCGAATTCGTTCAATCTGGCAGCAGCTGGTGATGGATGGCTACTTCCCAGTGAATATCTACGCGGATGCCAATCTTAAACACAATGTAACCGACCCGGATGTCCTGACGCAGCTGATTGACCAGGGAAGCCTGCATATCACCCATGGTGAGGAGGCTGACCGGGTGATTCTACGCTGGGCATGCAAGCATGCCGCCATCGTGGTCACAAACGACAAAAATATGTTGAGTGCCCACGCTGATGTCATTCCTCCGGATGAAACTCCTGAGCGTGCCGGATTCGAATTCACGAAGTCCGGAATGCCGAAGATTCACGGGATCACACCCTTTCGGCGCGAGTCACCACTCGTTTCCGACGAGGTCTAATTCAGTTCTTCGTCGGATTGGTCATCATCGGGCTCAGATGTGTGGTTCGTAACATCCCCAGATGGTTCCATCCGTGGCATAAGGAGATTCAAGTCCTCAGGTTCTTCCCATTCACTGTCATCTTCGATTCCAGCATGTCGTCGTAACCGCTTTAGCTGCTCAGCATCGAATGCATCTAAAACACCAGCCCGCTGATAATGAAACACGGCATGTTTGTCGAGACGTAGCTCGCTGTAAAGATCGGCAAGAAGACAGTGGTAAGCCGAATTCTGCGGCGCGAGGCGTACTGCCTGACGGACCGCCACGGCGGCATCGCGGAACTGGAGCATCCGCCGGTACTGAGCGCCTAAGCGAACATTGTAATAGGCATCCACAGGACTAAAAATCGTCGCCTGCTGCATTTCCCGAACGGCTTCGTTGTTCCGTCCTGCTCGGACGAGCATGTCCCCAAGCCAAAAGTGGTAGAAGCCATCCTGCGGCTTAAAGCGAACAGATGCCTCAAGTTCAATAATGCCTTCTGCCAGGTTTCCAGCCTGCGCACAGGCATCCCCCAGCTTGTAATGGTAATAGGAGTTTTTGGGTTCGAGCGCTACGGCCTTGCGAAACTCGAAGATTGCTGGCTGTAGGCGTCCATAGTACATATAGAGCTCGCCCATCGCGAAGTGTGGTTCGGCCCGCTGCGGAGCGGTTTTGATGGCGCGGCGGTACTGCCGGAATGCATTTAGGCCCTGTCCAGAGTAGACATAGGCATCCCCAAGGTCGATACGCTGCTCGGTATCATCCTCGCCTTTTTCATTGGCTTTGCGAACAGCGCTACGGTACTGGATGAGGGCTTCTTGAACCTGGCCATCCGCAATCAGCTTGTCAGCGTTCTCAATTTGATCATTGGAGATGACTGTGAACGGATCATTGCCGTCTCCACGTTCATCGCCAATATCGGGTGCATCGAAATCTACATCGGCGTGCGAATCTGCATCCGGGTCGGCCGGTATAGGTTCCACATCACTGAACAAGTCATCAGCCATACCACTCACGTCCTACACCCTCTTGGGGCTATCAAGTACCACGGTCACAGGACCCCAGTTCGTCAACGAGACTTCCATTTCGGTCCGGAAGCGGCCCGTAGCCACATCGGTGCCGTGCTTTCGCACAGCATCACATACATCCTGATATAGCAATTCAGCAAGCTCAGGTCGGGCCGCACCGGTCCACGATGGCCTGCGTCCCTTACGGCAATCGCCCATAAGCGTAAACTGCGACACAAGCAACGCTGCACCGTTTACATCAGAGAGTGAAAGTTCCATGCCATCCGTTGCACCTGGCTCAGGAAAAAGCCTCAAATGTACGATTTTATCTGCGCACCATTTCACATCGGCCGCGCCATCATCAGGAGCAACCCCGATGAGCACCAGCAAACCAGTGCCGATAGCCCCTACGGTTTCACCGCCGACATCGACTTTTGCCTGCCTGACTCTCTGTAACACCAAGCGCATCGCGATTCGGATGGTACCACGCGGGCTCTCCCGGTACGTTGACATTCTGACTTACAGAAAGGTATGCTTTTCAGTACGTTTACATTGGAGGCAGTAATGCTCATTTCTCGACGAAACCTTACGCTTTTGGCATCCTTTGGGATGATTGGATTGATCGGCTGTGCGCCCGCTGGTAAAGAAGGCGCATCTGGTGATCCAAAACCTGAGGCAGGTGCTGCTTCAACCGTTAAAATCGGGTTGATTACACCGGGTAAGGTGAATGATGGTGGTTGGTGCCAGTTAGCTCAGGATTCTGTTAATGCGATTGCTAAGGAAACCGGCGCAACGCTGACTCCTGCGATTGAAGAGCCAGCTAAGGCTGAGGTTGAAGCTGCAATTCGCCAGCTAGCCGAAGGCGGTAATACCCTTGTCTTCCTCCACGGCAGCGAGTATGACACACCGGCTGCAGCGGTTGCGAAGGACTTCCCAAATACGACATTTGTTGTCGTGGGCGGCCGTAGTGAAGGTGCAAATCTTCTCCCACTACAAATCAGCGAGCGAGAAGCGACATATCTTGCGGGCTATGTTGCGGCTAGCCTTTCGAAGACACATAAGATTGCTGCCGTTGGTGGAATTGATATCAAAATCATCAAGTCCGGTTTTGAAGCCTATGTGGCCGGTGCGAAGGCAGCGGATCCGAAGGTGGATGTGCGCGTAACCTACACCGGCTCTTTTGATGACCAGGCGAAGGCGAAGCAGCAGACGCAGGCCCTCTTGGCGGCTGGAGTGGATGTCTTCACGCACAACGCAAATGCCGCTGGCGCAGGTGTTGCTCAGGCGATTGAAGAGGATGGCAAGGCACTGTTTATTGGCGCGAATGCTCCGCAGACCGATCTTGCTCCAAAACAGAATATCGGTGCGTTTATCATCGATACGCAGAAGGGCTACCTTGTAGCCGCAAAGGCAGTTCTGGACAAGAAGACCGACGGCAAGGCGTTCAAGCTTGGCATCAAAGATGGTGCGACACGGTTTGAGTTCAACGCTGCTGCAGCTAGTTTGTACACACCTGAGCTCAAGGCGAAGGTGGATGGTATCAGCAAGGATATCGAAGCGGGAACGGTCAAGATGTAGAAGCTGTGGCGTTTCGCTGCAGATGAATGGCAGCCCTGTCCTCCGGACAGGGCTGTTTGCATTTACCCCCGGCAGGTAGAATCAAACATGCAAGCCACGAACACGCTCCCAGCACTTCCAACACCTCCTGATATCACGCCACGCCAAAAGACCCTTGCAAACGGGATGCGCGTGATCAGCCTCGAAGAGCATAGCAGCCCCAATGTATCCATTCAGGTCTGGTACAACGTCGGCGGCAAAGATGACCCAACTGGACGCGCCGGATTTGCACACCTCTTTGAACATCTCCTATTCAAGAAGACACGCAACCTCCCCGATGAAGCCATGGACCGCTTCACCGAAGATGTCGGAGGCGAAAACAATGCATACACCACCAATGACCTGACCGTTTACCACGAAGTCGTGCCATCCAATCACCTAGAACGTATCCTCTGGGCCGAGGCGGAACGCATGGTAAACCTCGATGTTGATGACGCGAACTTCCGCTCGGAGCGTGATGTCGTCAAGGAAGAATATCGACAGGGCGTGCTGGCCCAGCCTTACGGCCGCTTCGATGATGCCTTTGACAAGGCCGCATGGACCGTCCATCCCTATAAATTTGGTGTGATCGGTGATATCGGTAACCTCAATGCCGGCTCTCTATCGGATGTCATCCGGTTTCACAAAACCTACTACCGCCCAGACAATGCAACGCTTATCGTTGTTGGTGACTTCAATACCACGACACTTGACCGAATCGTTGCATCCACCTTTGGCCTCCTGGGGGCACCGAGCAATAACATACCGAGAATTCCAGCAAACGAACCACCTCGCCGTACACAAGTGCGCCTGAATAAAACGTACGCAAACCTTCCACTTCCCGTTGTTGCACTTTCGTTTCAGCTCCCAGCAGTGCGCGACCTTGATATGGCAGCCGCGATGGTCCTCGATGGCATTCTCTCTGGCGGAGAATCCAGCCGCCTCTACCAAGAGCTGATCTATCGCCTCGGCTACGCAAGTGACATTGCAAGCTACCTCGATGCACGTGAACACGGCTCGACGCTCGTCATACGGGGACTTGCCGCTGAAAACATCACGCCTGCAAAGCTTGAAGCCGGCATCATCGATGTCATCTCGTCGCTGAAGACGACACCCGTCAAACCCGCCGAGCTTCAACGCATTAAGGACCGTATTCTCACCGACATGCTGCGGAGCCGCGAGACAACCGATGGCATAGCAGCGGCAATTGGCCAAGCGGCGGTCGTACTAGGCGACATCAAGCGTGCCAACACAGATCGCCTAGCCATTCAGAACATCACGCAGGATGATTTGCTGTCATTCTCCAATACGTATCTCACAATTGACACAGCGCTGATTGGTGTCGGAACATCCGGACCGGAGACGAAACCCGCTCCCATCCGTGAGCCGGTAGCTAACCGCGGTCAAGCGAAGCCACGCACTAAGCGCGGTGTCGTGCAAATCCCCGTGCCCGGCAAGCCTTCCAAGCTTTCAATTCCATCTGCGACCAAAGAAACCCTCCCGAATGGGCTCAAGCTGATTATTGGGCGACAGCGCCCAACCGGCATCACGAACATCAATGTCGTTATCGGGACTGGCTCTCTTGCGGACAAAGATGGCCTATCAGGAACCGCATCACTTGTTTCCGAGCTCTTGGTACGCGGCACCGTCAGCCGAGATGCACCATCGATCGCAGCAGAGGCAGAGTCTCTCGGTGGTACGCTCTCGACTAGCATCACACACGAAGCGATCCGGATTGGAATCAGCGTTCCCAGTACACGGGCCGGCCTTGCGCTCGAGCTCCTCGCAGACCTTACCCAGCGTTCAACATTCCCGGAAGTTGAGCTTGACAAGAAGCGCACTGAGCTCTTGGATAACCTCAAGGTCGACCTTGGCCGCCCAGGCACGCTTGGTCGCCTCGCGATCAACCGTTCCATCTATGGAAAACAGGGCTACGGCCGCCCCGTTGGTGGCACCCTCAAATCCCTGACGCGCATCCGGCAACGCGACCTCAAGGCCTTTCATGCAACCTACTTCACTGGCAGGAATACAACGCTTGTCGTAACTGGAGATGTACCGACATCCATCAAGGGTTATGTAAGCGCGGCGCGTTGGCTTGATATGGCGGATGTCAGCGTTCCGACAAGTCCTCCACAAACGGGTATAGAAAAGCCAGCAGTTATCCTGATTGACAAACGGGATGCCGGGCAGGCCGCAGTAATGGCAACATCTCCAGGAGTTGCAAGGAGTGACAAGCGATGGCCAATCCTGATGCTAGCGAACAGCATTCTAGGCAGCGGCTACAGTGCGCGCTTGAACAAAGAGATTCGCATACAGCGTGGGTTGGCCTATGGCGCCTTTTCCGCCATGAGTGAGCGTAAGGGAACCGGAGTCATCACGTTGTCTGCGCAGACCCGACTTGATGCGGCATCAACGGTTGCTGAAATCCTTGTTGCACAGCTGGAGCGTATGAAGCAGCAGCCGGTCTCTCCGGATGAGCTTTCCATCCGTCGGTCAGCCCTGACTGGCCCACTTTCCCGGGCGCTAGCAACCGCGGATGGTTACGCTGAGGCATTGATTACGCAAGTGATGTTCGGGCTGCCCGTAGATCAAACGGGTATTGCGACAACGCTGGAGACAATCCGAAAGGCTCAATCATTCGATGTCCAACGTGTGATGCAAGATGTCTATGGTCGTGAAAAAACGACAGTAGTCGTGGTTGGTGATGCCCGCGTCTGCCT
>CAIRTT010000059.1 GCA_903881535.1 uncultured Armatimonadota bacterium | reverse complement strand
TCCACTCAAACGATGTCGGAGGGACACCGAGGTGGATGGTCAGCATCTGGTAGATGTCATCCATGACGGCATCTTTGTAGGCCTTGATAGCATCGGCAGACTCGCCAGTTTGCATCTTTGAACGGAGCATTTGTGCTTCGCGACGGAGCTTTTGGGTGATGTGCTGGTTCATCACGGCTGAGTTCGAGCTTGAGAATGTCTCGGGCATGATCCGCTTAGGGACCACGCCGTACTTGTCGATCAGATTGGTGAACATGTCCCACTGACCGCCATCGTTGAGCGGTGCAGCGCATAGCCAGTCGAGGAGCCGTGAGCTCACTTCGAGCTGTGGATTGTCGATGATCTGCTCAAGAAAGAGGTTGGACTTTTCAAGCTTGTCGTAAAACATCAGGTACGTCTGTGAGAGCTCAAAGTCTTCGAGGCCAAGGCGCTCGGCAGCGGACATCCGGAAGAGGTTTAGGCCTGCAAACAGCCAGCACCGTCCGGATGCAAACTGACTTGTTGTCTTCCCTGACTTGACAACATGTGAGTACGCATGGCTGACCGCTTGAACACGGTCACGGTTCAGCGCAACCGAACGGATATCCGTTTTCCCTGCGGCATTGCGTGCAATACGTGCGATAGGATTCCCAGCGGTTCGTGCTGCGGCACTTTGTATCTGCTTGGGCGTTAGATCTCTGAGTGCGTTGATTGGGGTGCTCATTGGGGTGGACGTGGTGCAATCACAATATAGCGATTTGGCTCAAGGCCTTCCGAATAGGTCATCACACTCGGATGGTCAAGCAGGGCATTGTGAACAATCTTACGTTCAAGGGCTGAAAGTGGGTCAAGGACAGCTTCCTGGCCAGCTTCTTCGACCTGTGCAGCAAGGTCATTTGCCGTTTCAACCAACAGCTGTTCCCGGCGTTCGCGATAGCCTTCGGAATCGAAGAGGACATTCAGACGTGGGTCACCCCGGTGGATGCATGCGGTGGTGGCAACCAGCTGGAGTGCATCGAGTACACGTGAGCCTCTGCCAACAACCTTTGCTGCATCGGCTCCATCGATAGATACCGTCATGGCATCTGGTGTGTCACGCGTCACGGAAACAGCGAGGTCGAGGCCGGTGGATGCTGCATAGCCCTCAGCAAAAGCGAAAATACGCTCTTTGAGGGTGTCAACCGTTACATCTGCCATTTTTGTGGTCCTTCTAGTCCGGCATCCCGTGGCCGGCATTTGATATGAATGCGTAGTGTGCGTTGTCCCGCTGCTTACTTCTTCTTCTTCTTACCGGTTACGAGCGGATTGCTGACAGTGATTGCCGGCTTACCTGGCTCGATAATTACGGATGTTCCTGCGGCAGCTGCGGTGAGCTGACGCTGAATCAGCCATTGCTGTCCTACTCCAAGAATGTTGGATACGAAGTAGTAGAGCACAAATGCACTGGGAAGTTGGTACTGCAGCATCATCACAAAGTAAATGACTGGCATTGTGGTGCTCATCATTTTTTGTTGCTCTGCCTGCGTTGGATCTGTTGGAGGCGGGCTGAGCTTCATCTGCACGAACATCGTGCCCGCGTACAGAACTAGAAGAATAATGTCCTGCTCACCGAGGTGGTGGCCGATCTGACCCTTGAGCGGCGCTGGCCACAGCTGTGAGAGATCGCCAAAGGCTGGCGTAATCCACAGGAATGTCGCATCCCGGAAGCTGAACTGATAGTTGTTGATGAGCTGAATCATCAGAAGGAAGACAGGAATCTGTGCCAGCGCTGGTAAACATCCACCCATTGGGTTGACGCCATGCTCCAGCTGAAACGCCTTCATCTTCGCCTGTAACTCGGCCGGATTCGCTTTGTACTTTTCATTCAATTCCTTGATCTGAGGAGCGTACTTTTGCATCTCCTTGGCATTTTTGAATGTTTTGTAGCGGAGCGGCCACAGGATACCCGTCACGAAAACGGCGATGAAGACAATCGCGAGAACCGGGCTGAACTTCTTATTGTTGCCAAAAATGCGAACCAAGGTGTCCATTACCTTGAAGTATGGAGTCTTGGCATTTACATCATTTTGCTTGGTTTCAAGCTCGAGTAAGAGCGTTAGCGCTTCTTCGCGCTTTGCAGACTTCATCTCTGTGCCGCGGAGATAGGCATCGAGCTGCTTCCAGGCGTTGTAAGTCTCTTTCTTTTTGTCCGACATGATACGTGCCGACTCAATAGCGCCTGTGTATCCAATATCGGAGTTTTTGAACTTGTCCTGGACAGCTTTGTAGGTGCTGGATGCATCCGTCCAGAGCTCGCCTACCTTGGCTGACTTTGCCGTCTCAGCATCGGCTGCAACCTTGACCTTTTTCTGGGCCTCAGTGATGGCAGCGTCAGGAGTATCCGGAATTGAGACATTGCCGCCACAGCCCGAAAGGGTCCAAATAGCCAGCAATGCAATGGTCCAGATTGTCCATGCCCGATGGAGACTCATCAACTTCATTCAATCTTCCTTTATGTGGTGCTCACCGGGTTGCCGGGGGCACAGTCTCTATTCTACTACGGCACCGGGTCATGTCCGCCTTTTGCGAACGGATGGCACCTAGCAATACGTTGCACGCCCATCCAAAGTCCCTGCCATGTCCCATATCGCATCATCGCCTGCGCCATAAACTCCGAGCACGATGGGTAGTAACGGCAGGTAGATGGCGTGTTCCGAGAGATCACTTGATAGACACGAATCATTCGGACTGCCAGTGATACTGGTTGCGTATCCGCATCCGTTCCAATCTGCGTGGGTGCCAGCACGTCGATGGGAGATTCGCTGAATCCGGCCGCCAGATCCACACCATGGATGGTTTCATCGATCACAAGATTAGCTGGCGCAGCAACTGGCTGTTCCTTAGGGATGCGCGCATACAGCTTCTCACGTGCGGAAAACAATTCGAGCGCAAGTGCATCCTGTGAGAGCTCGGGGCTTCCAGGACGGGCGACAAAGAT
>CAIRTT010000058.1 GCA_903881535.1 uncultured Armatimonadota bacterium | reverse complement strand
GCACTCGAATGTACACAGGGTGACGAGATTGCCTTGGTCGCAAATGCCGGTTTTTATGGCTCGACTGCAGTCCATACGCTTCGAGCGACACCTGTTTATGTCGATGTCGATGATGCATCGCTTTGCATGTGCCCTGCGGCACTCGAGGATGTCCTAAATGATCACTCCATCAAGGCCGTTATTGTGACGCACCTCTACGGACAGCTGGCGGATATCCCTGCTATCGCGGCACTCTGCCGG
Organism: uncultured Armatimonadota bacterium; assembly: GCA_903881535.1. Lineage (GTDB taxonomy): Bacteria > Armatimonadota > Armatimonadia > Armatimonadales > Armatimonadaceae > CAIRTT01. Next base: position 4,621 of record CAIRTT010000058.1, on the reverse strand, counting down.
GCCTATGGTGTCGCGTTAATTGAGGACTGTGCACAGGCATGTGGTGCAGCTGACTCGAATGGATCCATGGCTGGAAGCTTCGGAGATATCTCGTGTTTCAGCTTTTACCCAACGAAAAACCTCGGGGCGTACGGGGATGGCGGAGCGCTTTGCTGTAACTCCCCGGAGATTGCCGCAAATGTGAGGGCTATCAAGCAATACGGCTGGAGATCCAAGTACCAGGTTGATGTTCCTCTTGGGATGAACAGTCGCCTTGATCCGGTGCAGGCAGCCATTTTGCTGCGAAAACTACCACTTCTTGCTGGCTGGAATACACGACGACGCGAAATCGCCGCAATGTATTCGGCATCCTTGGTTGATATTCTAAGGTGCCCTGAGGTATCACTTGGCTGTGTTGTTTATGTTGGACACCTCTACGTTGCCCGAACACCTAAACGTGATGTGTTACGTGACTACCTTGCGGAGTGTGGCATTATGTCGGACATCCACTATCCAATCCCGGATTACCGGCAGCCAGCGTACAGCGTGGCCGGAGTGTATTTACCGGTTACAGAAGCGAATACGAGTCAGCTTGTGTCGCTTCCTTGCTATCCTGGGCTCTCGGACGAGGCAGTCTGCGGGGTAATCGATGTTGTTCAAGCATGGGAGGGGAAAGCGTAACAATGCCCTTGAAGAGTTACAAAGCACCGCGTAGATATACAGATGAGCGCGGGACATTGGTGTGTCTCGAGGCTGGTTTGCATATTCCATTCGATGTACGAAGCGTGGTCTATACCTGCGATGTGCCATTCGTGGCACGGAGGGGTGGTCATGCTCACCATGAGCTCCACCAATTCATCAAATGTGCATCCGGGAGCGTTACCGTTACCACCATTTCGCAACATGGAACGACGGAAACGGTATTGACACAAGACTCGGATGGAGTTTATATTCCGCCGATGACCTGGGCGGAACAATACAACCACACGCCTGGCACCGTAGTGCTCGTGATGACCTCCGAGCACTACGATGAATCAGATTACATCCGGAATAGGGAAACCTTCGCGGCACTGCTAGCGAGTAACCAGGCCGAAATGGGCACCGCTGCGGAACTGCACGGCGCCCACGAAGAACTCTAAAAGTCAGCCCTGAACTGCATCGCATTCTGAGCCTGCAGCTCAGCATCCGTGGATCCAAATTTCACTGGGAGGCTTGGGTTGTTTTCTGGGGATGCACCAAACTGGGCAAAGCGAATCGAATCACGCTTCTGCCACTTTGCATGGCCATCGCAGAACAAAAGGTTGCTCCCGCCATTGTGGTTGAAGTTATAGAACGGATTACTGAAGTTTGTGTACAGGCCTGTTGAAAGAACCTGACGTGGCTTCTCCTGCGCAACACGGTTGTAGTTACGGACTTCATGCGTAAAAATCGTGTCCGCAGGGAGCGCAATGGCGGCGAGTGCCTTGGATGCCGCGATGCCGTTGAGAAGGTAGGTACCGTTGCCCGCTCCTGGCACATTGATTTCACACGTGTTGGCAGCTGGTGTACAGGTTCCATCTGCGGAACGCGGCTTGGCCTCCGGGCAACGGAAGAGCTGAATGTTCTTTACGTATGGCTGCAGGTCGCGGGCCCAAATGCGGTACGTCCCAACATTTGCCGGGTTGAAAGGTTGCATCCAGCCGAGAGGCTCGCTCAGACCCGCCGAGTGCGCGGATGCTGCATCTGGCCAGCGGGAATCCGTGATGCCATTGCCGAGCGTTGTATTCCCCGGGAGAACCTCATCGTAGTCCTGAGTGTAGAGCATCAACGATGTCCCAATCTGTTTTTGATTGGACAGACATGCGGTTTGGCGGGCCTTGGCGCGTGCTTGCGCAAAGACCGGGAAAAGTATTGCTGCGAGGATCGCGATAATGGCAATGACGACAAGAAGTTCAATCAATGTAAAGGCAGCGTTCTGCCGGGACTTCGTATTCATGGTGCCACTCTAGTCAATCGACGATATCAATATCAATAGTGCGACAGGCGAGGGCAGGGATGACGGAGCCTCAGTACAGGGATATTAATGAGACATTAGTCGGAATCCCTCGGTATCGTTGATGGCATGGGCACATTCCAATCACGTACGTTTCCCCTTGCTACATCGCTGACCGGCTTGGATGCCGACTTGCTTGAAACCCAAGGGAAGACTCCCGCATATATTCTTGCGGCCGCAAATGCGAATCCTGATTCTGCAAAGTCACTTGCAAAGCTGGTCAAGACGGTTCTCTTTAGGGGGACACTTCCGGCAACGCTCAAGCTCGCGATGGCAGTGCAAACCGCAAGAGAACTTGGCTCGCCGTATGCAGCTGCGCACTTTCAAAGGCTTGCCACTGCAGCTGGGCCAAGTACAGACCGACGTAAGGCAACCGCTCTCATCTATGCCAGAAACCTCACGCAAAAAGCGCATGGAATCACAGATGCTCAATTTACGGAGGCGCGCCAGCAGTTCAACGATGCCCAGCTCATTGAACTCACGATGGTTGTCTGCTTTTTGAACTTCTTCGTACGTCTGGTTCAGGGGCTTGGAGTGCAGCCAGAGGCATGGCTGGCATCCACCAAACCAGCACTACCACCTCGCGTTACAAACCACCTTTCTACGGCGCGTGTGGCACTTGCAACCGATGATGAGCTTTCCGCAGGTCAGGCGATAATTGAGCGCTGGGCTCCCGGGGCACCCGGTAACTCCCTCGGCGTCGGCATCCCAAACTCCGTTCGTGCGATGATCCACGTCCCTGACATCTACCAGGCATGGAGTGGCAAACCACAACCTCCGCGGCCGAATTCCGTTCCACGTAGCACTTTGCTGCAAGTAAGCCTCGCCGTCTCAAAAGTCAATGGCTGTCGCTATTGTGTGCTACATCAGATCTCCGGGTTGCGGAAACAGGGTGTGGATGTGGCAAAGCTGGTTGCACTTGAAAAATCCGATGCGGCTCTGGCACCGGACGAACGTGCGGCGGTGGTGTTTGCTAGAAAGCTGACATCTACTCCGGCATCGGTTACAGAAGCAGACCGTGTCGCACTGGCCGCCCACTTCCCGGGCGCTCTCGCATACGATGTTCTCTACCAGGTTTGCCGCTTTGCGTTTATGAACCGGTTTACGGACACGCTGCGATTGCCATCCGAGGATGAAGCTGTGAATGTCTACAAAGAGACATTTGGGAAGTCCTACACAAGCCCGGATGGCTATAAGTAGATCGAAGAAGCGTAGCGATACGTCCATCGTATTGACGACAGCAGGTCTAACCGTAAGTGGCTGAATATCAAAAATAAAACCCTTCAACCAGAACGGTAGAGGGTTTGTTTTTCTATCCATACGTCGGGCGTTGTGGCCAGCCCGTAGGAGAGTCCTCAAAATCCTGCTGGCGGCCAAACGGCGTGATATCCAGAAGCGCATCGTAGCTGACAAGCCCTTCAACACCGCGCTGGCGGGCGTAGTACGTCAGGTAGACATCCTCTCCGATACGGAAGAACACGCTAATTCCCTGACCCTCACCACGCTCATCCGAGACTTCAAAATCAAAGTTGAAGTCGCTCCCCAAAGATGAATAAAACGGAATATGAAAGCCAGTCGCTTCACGGTGCGCAGCGAGCTTTGCATAGGGCGCACGCCCGACCGTGATAAACCGTGCATCCCATTTTTTCAGCTTTGAGAGATCGCCGAGCTCCTTCATATAGCCCGTACAAACAGGGCATCCAACTTCCTGCTCCGGCCCAAACATAAAGTGATACATAATCAGCTGGTGGGTGCCATCAAAGAGGTCTGCGAAGGACATATCGCCATTAGGGCCCTGAAAACGGTAGTCCTTTTCCATCTTTACCATCGGCAGACGGCGGCGTAGCGCATTAATGCGATCTTTTTGCTTTGTCAGCCACTTCTCTTCAGCGAGGAGGGCCGCACGGGCATCATCAAACGCTGTACGGTCGACAATAGGCGGGTTTGGGATGGTTTCGTTTTCCATAGTGAATCGATTCTACGATAAATTTTGTAGGGAACCCGGTGAGTCGCAATCCGGGTAATGGGTGACATGGACTTAAAAGATGCCCTTGCTGGGCAATACCGTGCGACCCTTGGGATGCTGCTTCAGTGCGTTGAGCGCTGCCCAGACACTGTTTGGGAGAGCGGCGGACCCGAGCGGCCATTTTGGCGTATCGCTTATCACGCAGCGTTTTATACACATCTCTACCTGATGCCAACCGAGCACGACTTTGTGGCCTGGGAGAAACATTTTGACAATGCAGCATCCTTGTGGGGGAAAGATAACACTCCCGTGGATGCGTATACGAAAGCCGATTTAGTTGTCTACATCCAGTCCGTTTCCGATGCAGTTGGTGGGCACCTCGATGCGATCGACCTCGAAGCAGAAACCTCCGGGTTTCACTGGTACAACATCCCGAAACTGGATCACATCCTCTTAAACCTCCGGCATCTTGGGATTCATGTTGGTCAGCTGCAGGAGCGGCTTTATGCGGAGGGGGTAGACCTCGATTGGATCAGTCGGCGGTAAGGTTAGGTGACCGTTTTGTTGCCACGATGACGGCGAACCCGAGATATGTCCGGTAACCATCCAGCCACATCGCACGGTGTTTCTCCAGCTGCTCCGCG
>CAIRTT010000057.1 GCA_903881535.1 uncultured Armatimonadota bacterium | reverse complement strand
TCATCAACCAGCTTTGTGGGTGGCGCATTGAGCACGATGTCTGTCAGGGCATCAAGCTCTGCAACCGACAGACGAATCATAATCACGTCATTTGTTTCCGCCGGGGTAAGCGCCGCCTGCAAAGGATCTGGATGGTTTTCCAGTTTTCCTTTCGATGGGCTTGTCTCGGGGGATAACTCAAACATTGCTAACTCTAGGATGCCAATCTACGACATAAAGTTCTACCAATTGGCAGGTGTGTGATTTTGTTCACTTGTAATAGTATTGTCAGCAACTAGTTTGCCCGTCATTAGGGGTGTGAGGATCACTTCATCAAGCCAACGGTTACCTTGCCCCGGCAACGCAGGACCATGACTTCATTCGGTCGTTCCACTTTCATCCGCTCAAAGCTTCCACTTGTGACTTCGATGCGCGTAGCCCACGGACCCGTGATCGCCACGATTGAATCATCCAGCCAAGGATGGAGCTCCCATTTATCCCCGCGAAGACCACTGACATCCCCTGCGATGTGAATCGTTCCCATTCCAGGTTTCAGGCAGTGGCGCGTATAAACTGGGCGGTCCATCGACCGGGATGCAGGATACAAGAGGGTTGCTGGGTTGATTGCAGGATCGGAGCGCTGCTGTGACTCGAGGATAAAGCTGTCCGGGAGGAGCCCTTGACGCTCACGTGCTGTCCGGGAAATCACCGCGCCCGAAACCGCCGGCCAAGACTGCTGGTAGCCACTGGAAATGATGCCATCTGCGATGAGCTTCCAGCGTGGGTCACGGTCGTGGAACCACAGATCAAGCAGAGCATCCGCGTAGACAAGACCGCACCATTGCACTGGGAGACCAATCCAATTCGGAGCGACCCAATTGGTTGCACCTAGCACCGCGATGGTGGCGTACATCCCAACCCGACCCGTGTCCGTCGGCCGGTCGAGATACACAAAGGGAACACCCGACCACGCCCAATAACGTGCTTCATCAAAGAATTCACGGTCACCCGTCAGCTCGTACCCAAGGACATTGGCACGCAGCATGTGGGCACTTGCCAGAATATCCGGCGTATGCAGGGGAATCTCCCATGTCTGCGCACCACGTGGGACTGTGTTGCTATACGCGGTGTTGGCCCTTTTTAGCATCGATATGGCCGCTTTAATCAACGATGCATCACCCGTCTCACTGGCTGCTGTTAGTGCAATCTGTAGGACGTTTCCGGTGTTGCCATTTGCGTGCTGCTCGCGGCTGGTTCTGGCAAAATCGACTTTGCCCTTACGGTACTGGACACGCCCCGTGTTGGTGATTTGCCCTACGGCATTTTGTCCACTCTTACGCGCTGCATCTAGATATGCATTGACATCGCCGTATTGCAGCGCGGGTGCCATTGTGCGGACATGACCGATTCCACCCGATGCTGCTGGATTGAGTGCCGCCTTTGCGCGCTTCGCGGCATCCGATGCCCTTGCGGCAAGACCTGTGTCCCGCCGTTGCATCACGGTGGAGATCCATGAAAGCGCTAATGCGGCATCTGGGGCTGCTTGAAAGGGGAACTCACCCGGGTAGGCGT
>CAIRTT010000056.1 GCA_903881535.1 uncultured Armatimonadota bacterium | reverse complement strand
TCAACGTACATACAGCGTGACGACTTCATGGTGCTTGAAGGAAATGGCGAATCCATACAAACCCGCGAAAGATCCATTTATGGGCAGGATACGGATAACACACTTTACTACATGGGACATTTTGACGAAGCAGGAGATTTCTGGTCAACAGACCAGGCGTATATCGAATCTCCAGGCGCTCCAAGGGTAGGCTACTCCCACGTACAAACACGGCGATACTTGGATGGTTCAGTATCTGACGAAACCGCCAAATACATAAAACAGGAGAACAGCAAGGTTCCAGCAGGCACCTTTGCAACGATACGGAACGATACCACTGCGATAAATCCAGGTGGAAACACCCAATCCACTGTTTGGTTGTCCCCATCTGTTGGTGCCGGCGTCAAGCAGAAAATGACCCTGCAATCTGTGGATGGCTACACTGCGATTCTCACCATTGAGCTGACACAAACCAACGCTCTGTAAAGTCACGCTTCTCTGATCGAAAGCCCTGCACATCTCGGTAGGGGCCAGAGACTCTGCAGTCCGTTATAAACATCACCCTAACTTAAATCTGGTTCGGGTGATGTTTAGTTTTTACCCCGCTCTACCCAGCCGGCTTGATCGTTGGGCCTTGGGGTGAATCGCCAACCTCCCAGCCCATCGCCAGCAGCTCAGCACGAATCGCATCCGAACGGGCGAAGTCCTTCGCCTTGCGTGCCGCCTGACGCTCATCCACCAATTCCAACACATCGGATGGCACCGACACCTCAGCAGGCTGCACCGCGCGCGTCTCGAACTCCAGTCCAAGAATGGCATCAAAGTGACGCCACAGACGCGGCGACCCGTAGCTGTGCAGAACGCCAATGGCTTTTGGAACATTCAGGTCATCACAGAGGGCTGTAAGCACATCGGTGACCGCGGCGTCAAAGGCCGCTTGGTCGGCGAGAGGCTCATCGGATGTACGCGCAACACGCTCATACAACCGCTTCAGACTAGCCGCAGCGGTGTCGAGTGAATCAGCCTGGCCCTTAGTCCGCGCATCATCCACCCACTCCCAAGCCAGCTCGAGCTCACTTCGGTAGTGCGCCTGGAGGCACAGATAGCGATACGCCAATGGGTCATAGCCGGAGTTCTTCAGCGTCTGCACCGTCAGGAAGTTGCCCTTGGACTTGGACATCTTGCCCTTGACATTAAGGAACGCAGCGTGCATCCAATACCGCGCAAATGTCTTCCCCGTCGCACACTCACTCTGCGCAATCTCATTCGTGTTATGCACCGGGATATGGTCATTACCACCACAGTGGATATCAAATGTCTCGCCGAGGTACTTCATCGCCATCGCAGAACACTCAATATGCCATCCGGGATAGCCGGTGCCCCACGGCGATTCCCACTTCATGATGTGATTTGGCTTGTTTGTAAACCACAGAATAAAGTCTTGTGGGGTGCGCTTACCGGGATCGACGAACAAGTCTTCACGGGCGCCGTGCTTCTGCTCATCAAACTTTATACGCGCGAGCTTGCCGTACTGGTCATCCTTGGATGTGTCAAAGTACAGGCCTTCTTCCGTCAGGTAGGTATACCCGCGGCGCTCGAGCTCGAGATTGAGAGCAATCATTTCTTCAACATGCTCGGTTGCGCGCGGAAGGACATCGGGACGCTTAATGCCGAGTGCAAACATGTCAACAAGAAACGCATCCTCATAAAACCGCGCGAGCTCCCAGGGCGTCTTTTGCTCGCGCTGCGCGGCGATGGCCATTTTGTCTTCGCCTGCATCGCCATCCGATGTCATATGCCCGACATCCGTGACGTTCATCACCCATGTGACATCGTTGCCGAGGAAGCGCAGCGTACGCGTCAGGAGGTCTTCAAAGAGGAAGGTGCGCAGGTTGCCGATGTGCGCATAGTTGTAAACCGTCGGTCCGCAGGTGTACAGCCCTACCTTGCCGGGGACGATGGGCTCAAACGGTTGCTTGGCCCGGTGCAGTGTGTTGTACAAGTGAAACGATACGGACATAGTGCCTCTATTCTATCGCCGGGCTCCCCCGTCGGCGTAGCGCTACCCCCGCCCGACAAATGGCATCTTCGTCGCCATGATGGACATAAACAACACATTTGCCTCGAGCGGCAGCTCAGCCATGTGCAGCACCGCACTCGCAACCGTCTCCGCAGCAAGCAATGGTTCGACCAAAATACTGCCATCCGGTTGCGGCACGCCCTTGTGCATATTCACTGTCATGTCCGACTCAGCATTGCCGATGTCGATTTGCCCAACCGCGATGTTAAACGCACGGCCATCCAGGGATGCCGCCTTTGTCATCCCCGTAACCGCGTGTTTGCTTGCGGTATATGCGATCGCATTTGGCCTTGGCGTATGCGCCGCGAGCGACCCATTATTAATGACGCGCCCACCCATCGGCGACTGTGCTTTGAACACCCGAAATGCC
>CAIRTT010000055.1 GCA_903881535.1 uncultured Armatimonadota bacterium | reverse complement strand
TTTTCAAGCGTAGAGTCCAGTTTTTCCTCTGCCATGTTAGTTCTTCAACTTGTACATAATAAATTCCAGCGTTCCCCAGCCAACAAAGCCTGCGGCAAGAATAGAGACAAGCCCAATCAACAAAATGTTTACTGTCTCCGCCAGATTTTCCCGTTTCAGTTTGGCTTTAGCCTCCGCTTCACGTTCTTCCCGCTTACGCCGGGCAACAATCAGGTTGTACTCGGCTTGAATCGCTTCCCACACATCCCCGTTGCCGGAGTAAATCAACTGCTCTTTCAATTCTTTCTCGGCCTGCCGTAATGCCCTTGCCTGAAACACAGCACTGGCCGCTTGGGTAAACTCTGAACCGGGTTTCTTCCTCTCCAGCACCGCAGCTTTGGCTACCGTGTCCCTGTGCTCAAAGAACTTAAGCAGATCACCAGAGCATTCCTGAATGTCTTTGCCGAGCTTGATGGCTTCTTTGACGCCAGCAATCGTGCTCTTGGCTATCGCAAACGCAGCGCCAATGGTTATTGGGTCGATCATTTTTTTTCAACCCTTTTCCACTCAAGACACCACACAATCCTGTGGTACACATCACCAGCCCACGCCCATCGGACGCAACGATCAACAGGGGCCAGTGGTACAGGTAAGGCTAGTACTTGTTGAGGGGTTGGCCGTTGTGCTTGTTGAGGTACTTGTGGAGGTACTTGTGGAGGTGCTGATTGCGTGAGTGTCTGTTGTGGTGTAAGTGCCAGTGCCAAGAACGCCAGTACCCGACATTGAAGTATATGTTCCATTGCCGATCACTCCAGTACCGCTCAAAGTGATGTTTGGCTGTGGCGCTTGAATCTTTCCGGCAATGGTAGTAGCCGCTGTAAATCCAGCAGTTGCAATGCTGGTCATGCCTGTGGCGCTGGTGTTAGCTACTGCCGCAAAGGCGTTTGCCGTATTGGTTGCTGTAGTGGTGGCGTTATTAGACTGAGCAGTACCAAGCGCGGTCGCATTGTTAGACTGAATGATGCCCAAGTTGGTCTGACTGCGTACAGCATAGACCTGACCCATTACAGGTAGCAAAGCTCCAGTAAACGACAGGGCGTAGTCAGCCCAGTTGCGGGGCGCGTTGATTTGTGGCTGTTGACCACCACCAAACCCGTTGATGCTCATTACAGCGGCCACTTTGGCAGTGGTGTCGCCCATTTTTGCAATCTCAGCCAATGCGGCATATTTTGCTGATTGTGCTTGCGCTTGGGCTTTGTGGGCCTCGGCGTATGCGGCGTACTCATGTGCGCAACCAGTTAGGGCCAGTGTGAAGACTGTTATTAATGCTGCGCATTTCATACGTTTACTCCAGAATGGCTATTTATACAACTTGTGAAATGTAGTCAGGATCGTGAGGCCAAGTGATGCTACCCATCACCGCTTCAAGTGCTGGCATATCAGCCGCCGCCATGACCGCAGTCACAGAATCAGCCGCTGTAACACGGATGGACTGTCTCCATGTATTCCATGCTGGATCAATCGGGGTGCTTGTCTCAGTGGCCTTGACTACCATCCAGTCGTTAGGCAACAGAAGGCTGTAAGCCGTGGCATTGATCTGTGACTTGCAGTTGGCCTTGGTTTGATCCAAGTCCTTGGGGGTTGAGGTGTAAGTGACTACAACCTGACCGTCAACCAAGGCTGGCGCATTCTGCGTTACCCAGTAATAGATGTCTGACGGTGCTTGACCGTAGATCACATCGACCATGCCGATAGCGGTCTTTTCTTCTGGGGTGGACAGGTTGCACCAGTTGGCGGGGTACTGAACCTCATCAAGCGTGAAGGCTGTGCCCTCGGGTACAAGTTGAGTGATGGTGTTGTTTTGGACGATTGCGAACATGGGGTTACCTTGCTAAAGCGTTGGAAAATGGGTTTTCGGCAAACGCGGCGTACACATACGTTGTGCCGCTTACGTTAAACGAAGCACTGGCGTTTCTTGGTTTGAATCCATTACTTAATATATCCATATCTTCATTACCGCCGTTAACTTCTGCGTTAGAAAGATTTGGATACAAATTTGCATTGCTTACGTTGTAAGTGCTTCTTGAAGTGTCAAGCAATTGCCAATTTCCAATAGCGCTACTGCTTTTTACCAATACCCACCGTGGCCTAAACCCCGTGTATACAAACGTCCCGTCCGTAGACCCGTTACCCGTGTAGCTACCAAATGCGCTAAAGCCTTTGATTGCGGCAAAGCAGTAGACAACAAATGTAGAGCTTGTAGATAACGATGTATCTGAAAAACCCAACAGTGAGCTTGTTCTTCCAATAGAACCCCACATTCCTGTTGCATTTAAAACAGCATTTGTAGTGTTTAGTGACAGATATGAAGTGGTATTGTCGCCAAGACCAATATTCCACACCCACCATTGCGATGCTGAATCTCGTCTTTTCGTGATGACCATCTGTGGAGCAACACCAAGACCATGCCCAACAGTAAAGTTGCCAGCCGAAGATGGTGACGTAAATGTTAAAGCACTGAACCCGCTGGTCGTGTTGGCGCTTACAGATGAGGTGATAGAGCCAGAGGTGTTGGATACAGCAGTGCCGCCAGCTTTCCATTGCCAGCCAATGTAGGCATAGCCATTTCTATTACTATCTGGGTCACTACCTACCGTTACTCCGTTAGAGTTAAACGATGTAACACCAGATGCGGTTCCTTCGGCTACAGTTAAATTTGAGGAAAGATACTTGGAAACACCTCTGACAGAATCATACAAAATGTTATTGTCAGTTGTTGGTCTTGATTTAGCCCAAAACAAATCAGGCTGAAAGGAAGCAGAGCCAACCGTGTTTGTAATTGTCTGCGTTGCACCTGTACCCGTGTACAGCGTAGCCGCCATGTAAGCCGCACCGTTTGGAACTGTGCTTGCTGGCAGGTTGTATGTGTTCAGCGCAACGTATCCGCTTGGTGCAGAGTACGCAAAGGGTTGCTGACCAAAGTTTAACTCCCAACCTACATCATTTGATGTGTCCCGATAAACGCCAGCCATTATTGCGGTTTTTGCAGTGCCCAATGCTTGGTTGGTCAAGACCGCAGTACCGTTCCTGTAGATCGACATGACATTGCTGACAAGGTCGTAGGCCATCCCAATGACAGTGCCAGCAGTTACGCCCCCACCGCCAAGCGATGTTTGGTTTCCGTTAATGACATATTCAAAATCGCCATTGATACATCGGCATCCGTCAAACAACCCTGTATATGAATTGCCGCCAGATGATGTGATGGCATATAAACCTAAAGGAACAATAACCACCGCACCCGTGTTATCGCCAGCAGTTGCTTCAAAGTAAATTTTGCTTGCAGGGACGGCTATCGTACCTATTGCAAACGAGTTTGTGCCTTGTGCCGAACTGCGTATCTTTAAATTGCCGTTGGTTAATGTAGCCGCCGATGATGCGTTGACAGGGTTTAATGTGCAGTAGTTAGCCGCAGTCGCACTGGTCAGTGTCGGTACATCAATCATTGAGTCGTATGTGACCCCTGTAGTCAGGCTGATGTTATTTGTTGTCCAGTTGTTGCCGTTGCCCGAACTGTCGTAGCCCAAGGTCGTTGTGCTTGTGGTGTTCGTGAAGGGCAAGTAGAACCCGTTTGTGCCGTATGTGCCTGTGTACGCCGCTGGTTGCCATACGCCAGTTGTGCTGTTGGTTGAGCCAAACGATGATGGGGTTAATTGTTGTCCGTCAACCCAATTAACCTCTGCGTAATATCCATCAGCGCTTGAAAGATATTGGGGGGCAGTTGTGTCAAATGCTGTTGAATAGTTTTGAACTGGATATGTGCCTGTAAATGTAAGCTGTTGGTTGTTTACCCAAACCTTTACGCGATTGGTATCAGTTGCCTGAGTTGTATCATAGGCTACTACGATGTGATACCAAGAAGACGGGTCACGAAACACCGCATTGCTAGTCAAAGTCCATGTATAGCTAACACCAAGCACGCCACTTCTTACAATAAAATTGCTACCAGAAGAAATTAAAATTTCATCAAACGTCACATACAAAGTGTCTTGGTTTGCGGCGGCAAGATATTTTCCTTCTGAGACGCCAAGTTTTCTCCACATACTCAATGTGAATTTTTGGGCATTGGTAGACGAAGTAGGCACTCTACGTAAATACGCACTTGCGCTAGACCGAAAACGCAAAGAACGGGTTAAGTTGTAACCCGATGGGCCGTTAGCTGAGAGTACTGGGAAGGTCATGCGACACCTTGTGAACGGCCTTGCTCATACAAATTTGTACCGTCTGACCGGAATACAAAATAGTCTTTGGCAGATGCCGCAGTGGACAAGGTAGGAGCAACGCCAGCCGTCCACTTGAAAATTGAATTCCAAGTAAGTGTGTTAGAGCCAGCATTCTGGATCACAGCCAGAGCATAGAAAGCACCAGAGACAAGGCTAGAAGGCGCTCCCATTGTCCTGTTTGTGGAAACAAAGGTGAAGGTAGCCACTTGACCTGTTGTGGTGTCCCAAGCGACTGTAGAAGCATCCGACAATGTGATGTTAGGGCTGTAACCCGTACCGACTACACCCAAACGATTGTTTGTTGCGTCATAGGACAAGTTGGACTCGTTGCCCAATGCCGATGTGCCATTACCGTAGGGAATGTAACCCGCAGTCAAGGTTGTAAGGCCAGTACCGCCGTTAGCGACAGGCAGAGTACCCGTAACGCCCGTGGTCAAAGGCAGACCTGTTAAGTTAGTCGCTACACCCGATGTCGGTGTGCCAAGCAAAGGCGTAACCAATGTAGGTGATGTTGATAAAACAACCGAACCTGTACCTGTGGATGTCGTTACACCCGTACCGCCGTTTGCCACCGCCAAAGTGCCCGTCACATCAGCCGCCGCCAAAGCCGCTAAGACCGAGTTTGTGCCATTAGACCGAAGGTAATAAGCCGAGGTCTGAGTTCCCGTCAGCGCAGTGATTGCCGCCGCCGCCGTTGTCTGACCAGTACCGCCCGTAGCAATAGCAACAGTGCCTGTCAAATCAGCCGCAGAAAGGGCCGACAATGTGGCGTTTGTGCCGTTGGAGCGCAGATAGTAGGCGCTTGTTTGTGAGCCTGTCAGGGCCGTAATAGCCGCCGCCGCAGTGGCTTGGCCTGTGCCGCCGTTAGCGACAGGCAAGGTTCCAGAAACATCAGCAGTCAGTGAAACTGCGCCAAATGTCGGAGCACCAGAAGCGTTACCGTGTAGAACAGTGGTTGACGTACCTGCCGCAGTGGTAGCTAAAGCTGTTGTGGTGCTGGCGTAAGTGATGCCGTACTGAGTAAACGCGCTGGCTTGACCCGTACCACCCGCTGTGTTTGGCAAAGTGCCTGTAGCTAATGCACTCGTGGAAGTGGCGTATACCGCCCCGCCGGAAGTAAACGATGTTAAGTTTGTACCGCCATTGGTAGTTGCCAAAGTGCCTGCAACCGTTACAGCCCCACTAGTAGCTGTACTTGGTGTCAAACCCGTCGAGCCAAACGTGATTGTTGACACGCCTACTGTCGAGGAAACCTTAACATAGTCCGTACCGTTGAAGTACGCAATGGCTGTCTCAGCTACAGCTACGGAAATACCCGTCTGCCCACTGGCCTTTAAAGTAACCGTGCTGCCCGTAGCGGAGTTGACAATCAAGTAGGTCTTACTGGTAGATGGTGCAGTAATGACTTTGGCTGTGGTCAGCGTACCCGTAACCTTGATAATGGCAAACTGCGCTGATGCTGTACCTGCGCCTGATAGGGTGGATACGATGTTGGTGGCAGCACTTGTTCCGTTGGTGTTGGACAGTGTTACTGCGCCATCGCCTGTTAATGTTACCGTCCCAGCAACAGAAATATCAACATACGACGTAATGCCGTTGTCAACCATGTCTCCCCATGTGCCGGAGAGTTCTCCTGTGACTGGCAGTGCCAAGCCAAGGAGTGATGAATATGCTGTAGTCATGAAAAACCCTTATTGCGTATTTAAAACCGACCAGCCGGGGGTTTGCGCGGTATCGACATTCTGCCAGTTTGCTGTCTCGCTGTCATCAATTAAACTCCAGTAAAACACACCCATAGTACCCAATGATCCCGATGCCACGTTGCCCGTCAGGGTTGCGCCTCGTCCAGTCATGGAAACTGTACCAACAGCCCCTTGCGTTCCTACACCAGTCAACGCAATCGTAATGTTCTGAGTAACCGATCCAACAGCACCTGTTGCTAAGTTGCCGCCAAGAGGAACCGCCACCGCGCCTACTGCGCCTGTTGCATTGTTCCCCGTCAAACTAGCTGTCTTGCCAACCGCCGTAGTTCCCAGCAATCCCGCAGCGTTAACACCCGTCAATGCCAGCGTTACGCTAAGTCCTACGTTCCCAACCAATCCAGAAGCAAATGTGCCGTCCTCACCTTCCGCAGCGCTTGGCACTACTGTACCCACAGCCCCCGAAGCCGCTACACCCGTCAGTGCAAAATCCTTTGCTCCAACAACCGTGCCTGTAAACCCGCTTGCCAACACACCGCTCAAAGCGGTGGTGCTACTGACAACAACCGATCCCGTTACCCCCGAAGCCCCGACACCCGCCAGAGCTATCGTGATGTTGACCGTCTGCGTACCAACTGCGCCTGCTGCGCCCACGCCCGTGAGGGCTACCGTTATGTTTGAGGTAGGGGTTCCAACGTTGCCGGAAGCAGCATTCCCCGTGAGCGGTATAGCACCGCCCCAAGTCCCGCTACCCCAAGCGCCGTCGCCCCATCCCAGAGACATAACAACCTATTAGGTTGTAGACAAGCGCAGCAAAGCTGTGGATGTCGTGTTTGATGGCATAGTCAATGTAAACGTACCAGCCGTAATGGTTTGAGAGCCAAACGTATGGACAGACACAGCCTTGTTAGACTGAGTGCTGTTGTAAACCAACACGGTATCAAACGCGGTACTTAGCGTGACGGTCGTGTAAACAATGTTTGCCGAAGGCGTCCAGTACCCTACGCCCGCCGTAACCGACGAGTTGGTAGAAGCTGGAGCCGTTGCATTAGTAATTGATACGCCGCCAGCGGTATAGTTTGTGCCAGTCACTTCACCCGTAGATGAATACGCAGTAGTACTTGCATTGACAGTGGCAGAAGCCAAATACAGAGCAGCTTTAAACGTGTCAGCGGTAGAGCCTGCACGAGTAGGGGATGCACCGAAGTTATGGGTTGCAGTCATCAACTCGCCCAAGAACGAGGTGCACATGGATTGTGTGTTTGCCATGATATTTCCTTTATGCCATTGAAGCGGCTACGAGATCAGAGAAAGGGGAAGTCTTGAGCGATACATGCGCTGAACGGTGGACAAGTTCACCATCCAACCAGTATTCAGTCCAAGTTGTATATTCAACGTCATTATCAACGGAACCTTCTTTTTTCTCAAGAAGAGAATCGTCCATGTCGCCTTTGGTGGTGGTAACAATCAATTTGAACTCCTGACTTAAGTCACTGGGACCCGAACCTGCTCGGTCCGGTATGCATCTTGGCGCTCTAAGCCATCGCCCAGGCGCTTGGCCAGCTGCAATGCTTCCATGTATTTTTGGTTATACAGAACCATCATGTCCTGCTCCCCCTTCATGTACGTATAAGCCTCTATCAAAGAACCGTACAACAACACCGTATCAAAGTTGTCGCCAAGCCAGCTTGTTCCAGCGGTGGTGATCGACTCCGGGTAGTAGTAGTAATGCAGCTCTGTTGAATACGTGGCGTTTGGAGTAGGGCCCAAAATTAACGACAATTCATTTGTGATAGTGCTACCCGCTACAGTTGGGCCAAACAATGCGTAATATTTTGGAGCAGCTGCTGAAGTTGGGTTTGGGTATACCTCGCGGATGTAATTCACATCTTTGCTTAAAAGGTATGTATAGACCCCCGAACTACTGATCAGGGCAATTGAATACACCGAAAGGAAGTCATTTGGGCAAGACAGGTATTTGATCCCAGAATTAATGACCCCTGTCATGTTTTTCCGCAGGGAGGGAAACTGGATTGTGTTATACACCCGTTGCTCCGCTTGCTGCACAAAAACAGGAATTGTTGCGGCAAAGTCGTCGTCCAGATTTTCCGTGTAAGCAATGATCGCCGCTTTTAACTGTGTATAGTTCATGGCTGTCCTGTCAGATAATCGTTGTACAGGGTCTCATACGCCAACATGTACGGGTACATGATATTGGCAATATAACCCTGTTGGGCCTGATTGTCCAAAGTGCCCGCCAACCATGCATTGTAGGCGTTGTAGTCCGCAATCGTAACCCCTGTGGTGCCTGTGATGTCGCCCAAGGGCCTGCCTTGGATGTTCTGGGTTACAAATAACGAATATCCCGGCTCTTGGACGTTTACGGCCTGCAACAAGGCTGCAGAAATGGCTGTGGTGTTGAATCCCCAACGAGTAAATCGGTTCTCGGTGTCCGTGCGGGGCTGGAACAAGGCTTGGGGCTCCGTAATCGTGCGTTTGGGCTCAAGTTGTGGATGCTTTGGCTCATAGCATTCCTGGCAGACTTTAAAGCCCTTCCAGTCCTTGATCAGGGCATTGAGCTTAAAGCGCTGGCCACACTGATCGCATAGCGCAATTGCATACTTGCCTGATGCGTATCCTGCGCCCATCTTACTGCCATGAACTGTAAGTAGGCACCAAATACACGCTGGCGCGGTCGCGATCTTCCATGGCTGCGCGGGCAAACTCTTCTTCGTAGAAGGCTTTCAACATTTGCACACGGTCCGGAGCCTTTTTAATGGCCAAATAGTAAGCCAGAGCAGCAGTCAAACAGGGCAAAAACCGGAAAGAAATATCCGCGGTGTTGGTATACGCCCCCGCGTCCTGAATCCGTTTGATCGCGTAATACACCAGCGTATATTCAGGAGAGGTTGGGGGAGAAGGGTACAGGTATACCTGCGCCGGCACAGTGCGTTGGATGTAGTACTGCGCCGGGCGCGCCTGCGTGTTCTTGTTTGGCAAATGCAACCACTCTGCGCGGCTGATTCGATCAATCACAATATCAATCTGCTGCTGCCCCGTACCCTGACGAATGACCGCGGACAACGCGTCCACGGTGTCCGCCGGCAAATCATAGACATACAGGCCAGGAGTCAGCACCTGAGTGCGCTGCTCAATCGTCCACAAATTCAACCCGCGGTTGGCCCATTCTGCAAAAATCAGATTGAGCGACCGCAGGGCCGTCTTCATGTCATAACCATTCCGAACCTCAATGCCGCAGCGTTCATACGCCTCGTTGATGAGGTCGTCAAATTCCAGGTTGAAGGATGAGGTGCCGGAAGTAGTCATGGCTTAATAGATTGTTGCCTTGCGCGCGCGAGCTGCGCCAACACCACGGACTTGAACCGTGTCCCCAGGAACGCTCTTGCGCACGTTCTGGCTCAGCATCTTGCCGCTTTCGCCCATAGATTGGTCAGAGATAACGCCGCCTTTTTGGACGCCTTTTTCTGCCATGCCGCCTTTAGCAAAGCCCTTTTTAGCAATGCCTTCGCCACGAGTAGCCAGGCCACCCTTGCTGTAACAATTTTTCATTTCGCCACCTTTTCTGAATTTCCTGCCTTTACTGGCTTCACTAAAATCCATCGCCACAGACTGTGGGATGCCTACTTTCTTGGCAAATGCAGGGCTATGGGCCGCTGCATCCATCAGACGCTTTTGCTTTGCTGATTTAGCTGGCATCAGGTCCCCGCTTGAATAAGCTGGTCAATTTTTGCTTCAAGGCGGTTAAACCGTTGGTCAATGTGGTCAGTAATGCGCTGAATTTCTGTTTGAGTAACGTAATCACGTGCTATTTCCTCTCGTGTTTTGTTGAGAAGAATGTCTAGCCGCTTGAGCTCCGCAAACTTCTCTTTCATCATTATTCCGATGAGCGTAGTTATAAGAGTCAGCGCCGCTGACCAAATAGTGTTCAAGTCCATCTAACATTTCCATGCCCGCAGGCTCTTGTTAATGCGCGAATCCGGGTCTTTGGCCGTCTTCGCACTGGTCAACTTTTCTTTCATGCCCTCCATGCGGGCACAAAAAGAGTCTTTGCGTTTACCACCCTCAGGTTGCGGGGGCTTCAGGTTCATGCCCTGGGCCTTAGCAGAAGCGCGCCCTTTGGCGTTCAAGCCGCCTTTAGGGTTTTTACCTTCTTTACGCTGCCATGCGGGGGAAGTCATTTTGGAGCCTTTGGCTTTTTGGCTGTTTTAGCCGATGCCTTGAAAGCGGCTGCTGTAGGCGCACCTTTTACACCAACTTTGCGCATTTTCTCGCCGCTACCGGCTTTGATGCGCTCCTGTTTGGCGTGGATGTTTGCGTACAGTCCAGCTTTCATGGCTTTCCTTTAGTACATCTTGCAAGGCTTATTGCGGGCTTGGCCAACACCACGTGGAGATACCGAAGCACTAGGGGCCTGGTATTGATTCTTGCGTGGGGTCTGCTTGGGACCGCCTTTGCTCATGTCTTGCTTTTGCGCACCGGGCTGAACTTCGCCTTGGTACTGATCATCTGCCATTTTTGCTGCACGTCCCATGATGGACTCCTTAACCGTAAAAGATTGTGATGCCGGCCTGATTGCTCAGTTGGGCATAGATACCGTTTCGGGCAACTATGCCGTCCCCGGGGATTAACAAAGGTACTACGTCTGATGTGGCGTTGGTGTCTATCGACATCAACCAGCGCGTACCCTGGGTTCCCGCTGCCCCCGCGGTAATGGAACCGGAGTTTAGGTCTACGACGGTGTAGGTGTTGGCCCCAGTTTTGGTAATTGAATAATTACCGTTTGTTGCCGTGCCCCCTGTGCCTGCGGCAAAGGTTAGACCAACTACATCCCCGGTCACTAGGCCGTGAGCATTGTTTGTGACCGTCACCGTGGTGCCCGTGCGCGCATAAGTCATTGCAGCAGGGGCAGTTGTCGTGTCCCAAATGTTGACGGTGCCTGCTGTGGCACTGCCTATTTGGATCAGCGCTTTTAAACGGGCGCGGCCTGCGACAAGCTGGCCACTCCCGTTCAGGTGCGCGGATAGTACGTCAAATTGAAAACCCATAATTAATCTCCTTGTAAACGGGGGGCCGAGGCCCCCTAGATCAATTAAAGTGTACGCGAGAACACATAAGCTGTTGCACTAGAAAATGTCAGCGTAAATCGGGCCAAACCTGTTGCACCAGAAGGAACAGTCAACAAGCCTGCACCCGCGCCAGCACCAGCGGCAGCGGCAGCGGACAAAATACCGTTGGTAGCTACAGCAATAGTTACGGTAGACGCGCCAGCGGTGTTGTCAATGTACAGGTTTATATTGGTGCCTTTGGTCGCTCCAAGGGCAGCGCCAAGCAGCGTCCCTGTTGGCAACGTAATGGTCGTGGGAGCTGCTGAAGTGGAAGTGATATAGCCAGTTGCAACCTGTGCTGCAGTGGCCGTGGCCGTAGCGTTAATAGCCGCGGTTGTAGGGTGGTTTTCGTTTCTATAAACCAGCGCCGTAGTAGTCAAGTTGGTGACGCTACTGGTAGCGTCAAAAGTAGCCGTTACGGTGACTGCGCCAGTGGTTGCGCTTTTGGAGACGGACTGAAAGCCGTTAAGGGAACGAACTGGGCCGGTGAAGGTGGTATTTGCCATGATAGATCCTTACATGCAAGTGAGGGTGTTCTGTCTGCATGTCGTCAGCCGGGACTGTTAGAACACCGGATGAGCCCGGATTAAAGACAATATACATCAAATAAAAAGGGGGCACAAGGCCCCCTTCTCAAATATTTCCGAAGAAATATTACGCGCCGGGCGAACCGTAGATACCGCGTGGGTCAGACCAGCCGAAGCTGTAACGCTCACGGGCCTTGTAGCGCACGTTACCAGTGTCAAAGTCGCCTTCAAAAGCGGTTTTGATTGGTGAACGCTCAAACATCTTCAAGCCGTTTGGAGCATCAGTGATGATGAACCAAGCGTTGATGTCTGTCAGGTAGTGGTTGACAGCGAAACCTTCAGGAATCAAGCCCATGGACTTGACCGCGTTGATGTCGTTGTCAGCAGTACTTGTACGCAAAGTGGACTTCATCAGGCGTTCCGCAGTGAACTGCAACTCTTTAGGCACAATCATCTTGCGACCTGTCAGAGCAACCTTCAAACCGCGTTCGTCTGTAAACGCTGCAATGTCAATGATGGCTTGCTCGAGAGAAGTCTCGTTCAAGTCAGCAGGCACAGCAGGCGTGTTGGCGAAGTTGGGGCCCATGGCAGTGGGGTGAGCAGTCGAGCACAAAGCAACACCGTCACCACCAGCATAGTTGCCGGCAGTAAATGCGTTGTTCAGCACAGAAGCACCTTTAACCTGCTTGGTGTTGGACATGGAACGAGCCAAGGCCTTGGTGTAACGACCAGACAGACGGTCGTAGAGGTTGTCCTCGACGGCTTCTTCAGTCAGGGCGAAAGCCATAGCAATGGTTTCGTGTGTGTACCGAGCGGTAAACGATTCCTGAGCCATATCGTACTGAACGCCAGCGCCTTCAGTCTTCACAGGTGCAGTACCGAAGCCGGTCAGCATCACTTCCTCTTCAAACGCACGGTCAGACGTTTCGATCGAGAAGATCTCTTCGTGTTCGTTGACATAACGTTTGTATTCCAAACCAAACAATGCGTTCAGGCCTGGCTCGAGTTCTTTTACAAGTTGGGAACGGGTAATTGCCATGATTAAGCTCCATCAGCAGCAACACCGACGCTACCGTACTGGTGTTGATTAAGTTTAACAACCATTACCGCATATTGGCCCAAAGCGTTGTCAGGAGCATTGCTCAAGCCAACAATCTTCATAGTCAATGCAGCAGTCTTTGCGGGTGTGCCCAATGTAGCATTGGAAATACCAGTGGTGGTATCGCCAGTAGTGCTTGCGGTTGGGTCAGCGTTTTTGCCGATGTCAGCTTGGGCAATGGTGCCGGCAGCTTGGATCAAGAACAACTGGCTTGGGTCATCCACCACTTCGCAGTCAATTTGACCTTGGGTGATGTCAACGCTACCGGGGTAGTAGTTTTTCCATGTCGGCTTGTTAGCACGAGTAGGATCCAAGTATTGGCAACCGTTGAACACGCCGGTAGGGGCAGTGTGCGTAGCCGCGTCGTACTTGATGATGTAGCCGTCATAGACGACAACCAGGTCGCCCTGGAAGATTGCGCCAGATTGGTTATCGGCGATTTGGTAGCCATACTGCTTCTGTGCACCAGTAGCAGAAAGGTTACCCATCGGACGCAAACCAAAAGGCTTATTCATGTTTGCCATGTGAAGCTCCTATAGATTAAAAAATGGCTTTAGGCTTACTCAGCCTGTCGGCCACCAAAAGTGGTCCTAGAACTCCTCTCGGGGTTCTGAATGCGCATTGTAGAGTGTGCGTTTTCTCGCATCATCTCGTTGTCAACTGCTTCCAACTGTTCTCTGGCCCGCTGACGGTAGTGTTGGTTGCGCTCACCCACGGTTTCCAACGGAATCTTGCCCAAGAGAAGACCACCCACGGCAACTACGCCTGCGTGTTTGCCATCTTCAACAGATGGCATCATCCCTTGGTAGGCTGCGGGCAGTTCGTCGATGCGAACCAGCTCGTAGCCCTCACGCAGACGCGAGTACACGTTCTGCTTATCCTGGAAACCATTGACTTCAGCGCGAATCCAATGGTACTTGTAGCCTTCAGGGGCGGGAGGTGTGTCCAAGCGAGAAGGGGGTGTCCAAGGCTTGCGACGAACTGCTTTATCACGGGATTCCTCACCGCGTTCGGCTCTGTCGATGGTAATTTTGCTCATGTTCATTCCTTCACGTACTTGGCGTATTCCTCAATAGGAACACCCAATTTTTTTGCAATAGCAACCTGACTCGGCGATAGCCGGACAGTACGGCGCACACTATTCACTCCCGAACTACGGGTTGCAGGGGCAACAGCGGGTGCGGAACGCTGTTGTCTGGATTGGCTTTGTTGCTGGCTTTCACCGGCAAAGCGTTTCGGGAATTCATCCCGAAGACGACGGTCAAGTTCAGTGTAGTACTCATCTGATTCTGGGTCAACCCCCTCTTGTTCAACAAGAGTTTGATGGATTCCCCATGCACCATAGGTTAGCACACGATCCTGGCCAAACCAAGAGTTACGAGCCGCCCAGCCCTCCGCTTTTTCGCTAGGAGCAGGCTTTGCAGGCTGCTGGGCCTGCGGCTGGTACTGCTGGGCAGGGTTTCGCTGGTAGTTTTCGACATGCTGTTGTTGCGTCTGCAACCAACCAGCCACTTGACGCTGCTCAAGCGTCAAATTGGTCAGCCGTTCTTGTGCTTCCACCTCAGTGTCGTAGTCACCCTCTTCACGCGCCTTGCGAATGATCTGTTTGAGGGTGGCTTGCTGAGTATCTAAACGGGTCTTGGCCTCATTCAGTCGGCTGTAGTCAGTGTTCACTAACTTCTGTTCCAACTGCTGGGTTTGGGACTGCAGGCCGCGGGCATACTCGATTGCCGCCTGCTCACGGCGCTCTGCTTCACGCATGCGGCCTGTTAGCTTAGCAATCCGCTTTTGGACGTTGTCATTGACTTGGTCCAACTCGCTGCGGTGCTTACTGTCCTGCTCTGAGGCAGGGGAAAGGGACAGGGAGCCGTCTTCTTGCGGAGGCGCAGTGTCAATAACTACGTCTGCCGCAGACTCGTCGGCTCCTAAGTCAAATTCCAATTGAGAATCGGGGGTTTCTATAGCCATATCTGTTCCTTACATGTGCAAAATGTCTTCGGGATCTTTGATCGTGGCCAGGATCTCGTCATCGTTCAAGATTCGGATCTCGCCACCGTCGATATTCATGCGCGCGCCTGCATATCGTCCAAAAATAATCCAATCACCCTTTTTGCACCATGGCCCATTGGGAAATTTGGCTTCATCTGCGTAAGCCAGAGGGCCTACCGCCAAAACATACCCGCAAGTGGTGGAAAGTTGTGCCCGTTCAATGGTCGAATCAGCCAAGGCAATGCCGCCCTTGCTTTTCGCCGCACCTCGGTAAGGAAGGATGACGATTCGCCACCCTGTAGGCTGCGGAAGGTGCTCAAGGATGCTCTCCCCGATTGCTTCCGTGTTCTGGCCGCTCTCAGATATCTCGGCAACCGCTGTTTCTGCCACAGCTGCCTCAGATTCTTCGGCCCACTTCTTCTCTAACGCAGTCATTTCCATGTATTGGCCCTCAGTTATCAGGATTTTTTATCAAGAGGTCTTTGACAGCCTCATCGATAAACCTAAAACCCTCCAAACGGCCAAGAAGGAACTTGTACTGCTCCATATTTTGTGGTTTTCCAGCCACAAGCATTGCTTCGGTGTCCCGTTGCAACCTTCTAATGCTGCTTTGCACAGCTTCAGCAAACTCAAGCATGGATTACTCCAATGAAGCAGACAGTTTCTCCCCTGTCCGAAGGGTTCCGAATGCATTATGCACTGGGAAATATAACGTGCAAGGTTTTTATGCCAATTTTACCTTTTTAAAAGCATCTTTTCGGTAAACGTAGGTTACGCCCGGCTGGGTATCCGCCTTGGCAACTGGTTTAGGGCCCGGCATCTGCACCGGTTTAGGTGCTTTTGCCGCTGTTTTTTGTAATTTACTGGGCTTGATTGGCATTTCGGGCTCCTTGTGGTCCATTTTTAGCAGCTTGAATCGCCAATTTGGCCTGATCCACCTGCATGTCGTCCGTTTCGCGCTTCTGATCAAACTGCAAACGAGCCTGTTCCATCTGTGACTTAGCTTGATCACGCTGCGCAGACTGCGCCAGCTCCTGTTTCTTGAGCTCGACCAATGGGTCAGGTGGCGGCTGGTCCCCGCCGGACAGTTGGGTCTGCTCCTGCTTGACTTGTTGGTAGAACTGGGTGACCTTTAGAGCCACCATAGCTTCACGCTGCAAGGCAGAAACCATGCGGCCGGGGTCCACGCCGTATTGACGGAAGATCTCCGCTTCAACTTCTTCTTCCGCCTTAAGCGTGATGTGCTCAAAGACGTGTTTCTGGATGTTGGTGGCCACGTTGGGCATACTGCCCATCATGGGAGACATACCAAACAGCAAGTGAGCTGTGATATGCGCGTCATGCTGTTGGCCAGAGAATGCCTTAAGCGGAGAGCCATCCAATGCCTGGCTGTTTTCGCTGGCTGGGTCCTTGGGTTTGTCCACGTTCTGCGTGTTCAAAATGCCATCAATATCCCGCACACCAATTGCTTCATACATGCGGCGGTAGGCCTCGTACATGTTGTGCATTTGCGGTGCGCTCTGAGCCAACTGCAGCTGCGTCTGCGCCATGGTGATGCGTTGGGCAACCGAGAAGATGTTGGGGTCAGAAACAGGTAGCACACTGACGCAGCGATCATCAAAATCTTTGCGTTTGATGGTGCGGCTTTCGCCCGGCACATCGTAGGGGTACTCATCCGGGAGGAACTCGCCAAAACCCTTGGCCAACAATTGAAATTCCAGGCGCTGGCTGTAGTGCAGGCGCTTGTGAATTGCGGACATGACCGAGCTGCCCTTTTCCAAGAGCGCAATGGTGGTGCCCACAGCAGCATTCTGGTTGCTGTCACCGACTTGCATGTCGGTGATGCTGGCCATGCGCCGGCCGGCGTCCACACAGAAACCAAGCAGTGCAAACAACGTCTGGCTTGGCTCTTTGTAGGGTAGTGGCAGCATAGAAGACTGAATCTCCGCTCCCCCCACATCGATATCGCGCCACTCGCCCGGTTGAATCGGCACGTCATCGTTCATGATCCGCGCGCCCTTGGCCTTAAAGCCTGCAGGCAAGTTCACCAACGTGCCCGCATCAATCAATTGCTGCAATGCGCCAGTGGCGGTCTTTGACAAGCCGCCCACCAGCTGCAAAAAGCCCAGGCCATACGCCCCAGGGCCTTGGACCAGCATGTAATGCACGTAGTATTGCTTTGGACGGAAGAGCTTGTCGCCCTCTTTCCAGTTGCGGCGGACACCCACCACGTCCATGGAGTTCTCATCCATTGTGATGATGTACGGCAGCGCCATACCCGTGGGTTCACCGTCTTCATCCTTGTGTTCAAAGCCTTCGAGGTCATACTCAATCTCGAATTCCAACAGGCTCAACTCTTCTTCGTCCGATGTGGCCGAAATACCGGTGAGCTTGTCAACTTCTTTTCTGATCTGCGTTTGCGAACCGATGTTGGTCGCCTGCGCCATCGCGGTATCCAAGTATTGACCGCGCATCACGGCCTTCTTGTACGCGTTGGTGGACATATAAATGCGGTGCGTCACGCGCTCGCATTCGCTCATCACGCTTGAGCCGTTGTACGGGATGTACAGGTCGTCTGGCAGCACCAAAGCAGAGACCATGCGGCCCTTGGCCTCATCGTAGTACACCTTCTTGAAGGTGGATCCGCCGTAGCCTGTGTAAAACAACAGTTGGTCGAACTCGGGTGTGTACTCTTCCATTACCGAAGTGATCTGGTAGTTCATGAAGTCGCTCACCCGCTCGGCCTGCATGATCTTTTCACGCGTTTCCTTGCCCAGCACCTGTGTGCGAACAGGACCGTCGGCTGGCAACAACTCTTTGAGCGCTTGCGACTGAAATTGCACAATGGATTCAGAGAGTAAAGGGTGGCTCACGCCACACGCACCCTTAAATGGACGGGTACGCTCTTCGATGTTGAAGCCCAAGAGCTTCAAGCCCTTGCTGTACTGGTCTTCCCAGTCTTTGCGCGATGCTTTGTCCGCTTCAAACAAAGAAAGCAATGTTGCGCCAATGCCCGTGAGCACTGATTTGTCCACCACCTCTGCAAGGTTGGCGTCAAACGGGACATCGTCCTCGCCTTCACCAATCCCAACAATTACATCACCCGTATCTTGATCAAACTCTATGTCCACGTCCAACGCTGGACCTTCATCTACCTCAACATCCACATCTCCGGCTGGGAGATCGTCTGCGCGCATTAGTTTTTCAATTGCCATGGTTGTTCCTTACGTGATCAGAATTCGGTGATCGCATCTTTGTACTCTGAGCCGGGGTTGAAGCGGTAGTCATCATACGCTTTTTCCCAGTTTACACGGCTTCCGCCTTGAGCCTGTTCGCCGCGAACATTGTTTGCGTATGAACCAGCTTTAATCTGAATGTCTGCAGGCTGTTTGTCCAAAAACTTAAAGATCGATTCAAATTCTTGTTCAGGCGGCTGAGAGTTAAATTTGCCGCGGATCTGCGTGACAATCCATGGTGCATCTGGGTCCGGGGCGCTCTTGGCCATCTCCAGCGTGGTGGTAGGGTAGCCTTTTTCGTTGCGCAGCGAGAACACCTTGACAAGGCCGTCGTCAAACGCCTTTTTGCCGCCATATGGCAAGCCTGTATACATCGTACCGTAGCTATCGCCCTCGGCATATCCGCCCACAGAGTGCTTCATCAGCTTGCCTTCCATCTTGGTGGCCATTGCGTCGGTCAGTTGTACCCATTTGCCCGCATCGGTATCCACAACAGGTTGCGTAAAACGAAACAACACTTCTTTTGGAACTTGCGCGCCTGATGCTGCTTTTTCAATTGCTGCGTTGTAGTCTCGAATTGGCTCAAGTTTTTTGGCGCTTTCAATTACCATCTGCTCAAAGCTCATGCTCTTAAGTTTGCTTGGATCCAGGGCCGCAATCCCCTTGCCAATTTCTCGGGCGTCAAACAACGACAGGCTTGGCGTTCCCACGTCATACATGACTTCGTTTTGTTGAAGCGCGCGAAGCAGGTTTGGTGGCAACACCCCCTTATCCGCTTGTTCCAAAAGACGGCCTACTTGTTCGTAATTGGATGGGTATTTGGATATGTCTGACGAATCAACCGTGTTGTAAAACGGGTGGTTTTGATATTCCAAGGGAACGCCTTCCTGCTCCATTTTTTGACGAATCTCGTTTTCCTTTACTTGTCTTAACGTGTATGCTTCTGGTTTGTCAGCGGTGTACATTTGTCCACGGACATCGGCAGCGGTGTCGTATCCTTTTTCCAAATGACGCTTGGCTATTTCGTGGCCAACAGCGTTAGGATTGCGCGCAGCTTCCAGCAAATACGGCGGCAACGTCTCTACATCTTTACCAAATAAAGAAATTTCCCCTTTGGCAATAGCGACGCGTAATTTGTCGTCTGCCGTGCCAAAATCATTTTGAAAATATTTGCGCGCTTTCTTTTCCATAATGTCACGGTAAATGTCAGCATTTTGTGGATTAGCTCGCGACGCCTCGTTTGCGTAATTGTCAAGCAGATCGTCCAACCTGCCAGACGGCATCCACGTGCCCCCGCGCGGCTTGACTGCGCCTTCCATCTTGGCCAAGTTGGTTCCCAGCGCCGCCCTTGACGGGGCCATTCCAGACATTACCATACCCAAGGCCGGGGCTACAAAACTGCCAGCAAACCCTGCTTGCCCTGCTTTGCGAATTGCCGCAGCATCAGGATGCATGACGGAAAAACCCTGCTCATCAGGAGCCTGGCCCATGAACCCCGAAGCAGCTGCATAGGTCCGTGGATCAGGCAGCGTGTTCACATCCCGCATCTGTGCCAAACGCCGGGCCGCTTCGCCCTGACGTTGGATCATGGGGTTTACCCTAGCTGGCTGAGATGCTGCCGCAATTTCTTCAGCCGTTGGCTCTGCATCCCCACCGCCCGCGCGGTACACCCACGGGCGATCAGACATCTTTTGTTTGGCTGCGCGCTCTACATCCAGATTAATCAGGCGCTCCAAGTCGGCCTGGCTCTTTGCACCCTTGCCCACCTCAATCCCCCGGCGGTTATTGTGCAAATCCTGCTCATAATCCTTGGGCATCTTCCCCAAACCCATGGCATACAACGCTGCCTTGGCAGGGGACGTGATAAATTCATGCGTTTTGCCTAAAAATTCAGCAACATCAGGCCCTACCTTTTTGGCCAAAGTGGCCGCAGCCAACATATGCCGCGCCGCATCCTGTTTATCATCCTGCCCCTGCTCCCCGGGGTACATTTCATGGGCCGTGGACCGAGAGTAATCCAGCAAACTTAGTATGGATGGCTCCTTGACCTCTCCACCCTCGGCCAATGGGATGCGATACTGCAGCTGGCCCATGGGGCTTGCCCCTTTGGGGAAATTAATCGATGCATCCAAAGTGCCGGGACCTACCTTGCCCGAGTAACCCAAGTTATAGCCCGTGACCCGTGGTCCTTGCTCCGAATCCCGCATTCCATTGACCCCGGCCATGACGTGGCCCTGGCCCACCGGATAGGAAATATTGGCCCCGCCCATGTAAGTACCCGCAGCGCCCGAACCAATGGGTTGCGACACAGAAGCATTGACTGTTGCGTCCCCCACGCGTTCCCTGTACGCAGCCATCAAGGCCCCCGCCAAAGTATCTTTGTCGCCTTGTTTCATTCTGGCCACATTAATACCCAATGTGGCTTTGTCCACATTCAAGCCCGCCATCAGGCTTTCAATATCGGCAGTGGATGTCTTGTGCTTGCCCGCATAAGCAAATGGGCTTACCTCTTCGCGGCCCGGGTACACCTGCCCTTGGTCCTCGCTTAGAGACTCATCCTCATTCTTGACCTCCCCACCCTCGGCCATCTTGGCCTCCGGGAATGGGTTGGAAGCACGAATATTCAAATTGGCCAGCAGCTGTGGGGGCGGCGCTGCGTTTTCTTGCGCCAACATCTCCCGAGCACGGCCCTCTTTCCTTGCATCCGCTTCCTCATCATCATCTTCAGCCAACACCGCCGCAGCCAAAGCCGCTTGGTAGCCCGGGCCCAACTGCGCAACGCGCTGCTGTAGCTGCTGCATCCTGTCCTGCGGAGCAGGGGTCGCCTGCGCAGTTAACTGACTGCGCCCCACAGCTTCAAAATCAGGCATTTCCTTTTGCGCGGGAGTCTCTACCGCCTTAGCCGGGGCTTCCTTATCAAACTTGGCCTGCAACTCGCCAACAAACTGGCCCACCGTCTTTTTTCTCAACTGCGGATTGGCTTCCAAAACCTTGGGCGTCAACACCTTGTTCAACGCCGTATCAGGATCCGTAGCCAACACCGTCTGCGCTACCTGAGGACCAAAAAAATGCGCTGCATAAACTTCCGAGGCCCGCGGCGCACGGCCCAATGCCTGCTTCATCTTCTGCATGTTGTCCGCCAAGATGTCCGTGCCCACGCGGATGTTCTCATCCACATCATGCTTCATCCCAGGCTTGCCACCATACCGCTTCCACGTATCATCAATCACCTGAAACAAACCACCAGCCGTGGACCGTGTATTTTGAGCAGACGGGGTGTACTCACTCTCCACCCCCGCAATGCGCAGCGCCGTGTCAGGGTCCACGCCCTTCGCCTGCGCCGCCGCACGAATCTTTTCAATAATGTCTTGGGCCATGGTTCGCGGTCCTTCTTTGCCGTTCTTTGGCGTTAATAATATTCCAGTATCCTATTATCCGGCTCTTTCTCTTCGTTGTCATCATCTTCCAGCGAAATGAAATTACCAGCACGAAACCGCGTCCAAGCCATTACCGCTGAATCCACCTGGTCATCGTGACTCCCAACAGGAAACGCGGCGCACTCCTCCACCATCTCCTGCGCCCACTCCTCATCCTCAGGATACCAAATCATCCCGCTCTCCAACAACGGAGCCACAGCGTTCGCACGGCTCACCTTGTCCTGACCATGCCGCCTGCCCCCCGGAGAATACATCTGAATCGGTATCCCCATCTTCCTCAATTCCTGCTGCAACGGCGTACCCGTAGCCTTCGCCTCAATCAATACATTGTCAGGATTCCAGTACCGATACTCGTCCTTGGCAATACGCTTTAACTCCGGGAAGTCCCACCGACCACGGCGCACATTCAACAAAATTAAATTTGGCCCCGAATCAGCACTGGGAAAAAATACACCCCACGTGGATATCACAGAATAATCCGCCGTCTCCTTCTTAGAGTACGCCGTGTCATAACTCTGGATCACATACTCACAAACAGGCGGTACATCATTCTTCCACTTCCTCCACCACTCCCGCTTCAAGATCGCACCCTCCGATCCCGTAGGCTGCTGCTGCCACTGAGCATTCCACTTCTGCATCCCAATCGATAATTTGACCTTCTCCAACTCCTCAATCTTCCAGTACCCCGGCCAAAGGGCATTGCCACTGGGTAAGATCGCCGGAAACTCCAACACCTCCCACTGATCCGCCTTCAAGTTCCCCTGCTGCTTAAGCAAACGCCCCGTCAAATCATCCGTCTTCCACCGCGTATTAATCACCACAATAGAACCATTGGGCTGCAGGCGCTGCCGAGGCCCCGACGTGTACCACTCAAACGTGTTCTCCATCGCCGTATCCGACAACGCATCCTGCTCATCCAAAATATCATCCAAAATAACCACGTCACCACCGCGGCCCGTCATTGCACCACCCTTACCAATAAAAAACGCCTCCCCTCCCTGGCTCGTGGACCACCGGCCCGCAGCCTTGGAATCCACCGACAAAGACGTTCCAGGAAATAACTCCTTGTACCGCTCATCATCCACAAGGTTCCTGATCATCCGGCCAAAACGCTGCGCTAACTCCGCCGTGTGGGATCCCACAATTAACTTGGACGTCGGATCACGGCCCATGAGATATGCCGGAAACAAATAACTGCCCATCTGACTCTTACCATGGCGCGGGGGCATCGCAATCATCAACCGCTTGCACTCTCCAGAAACCACCCTGTCCAGCGCCTTCGCAATCCGCAAATGATGCTCACCAACCAACATCTCCGGCCACACATATCGACAGAAATCTAAAAAGCCCGTGGTTGCACGATCATGCGCCTCCAAAGTACGTAACCGCAGTTCAAGTTTTAACTGCTCCGCTTGGACATCGTCAGGAATTGGCTGCATATAGGTGCGTGGACCAAGGGCCACGTTTTGAAATTTTTATAAATATAACCCAGGATCACGGATCACGGACCAAGGGGGCCTTTTCTGGGGGTGGGGGTCCAGGTTCTCTGGGCATAATTCTGGGGCTAAAACAGGGAGAAGGCCCTAGCTCTAGAGCTAGGGCCTCGTTATGGCCCTCCCCCCTTGTCGGAAGGCTCATGCATGCGCTCCGCGGGGCCGCGGAGCGCTGTTGCGTTACTGTGTGGGTTTGGTTAGCTGCTCTAGCAGCTGCTGCCTTGTGCCCTTCAGTCCTGTCTCTTCTTTCAGGATACTGTAGGCGCTTCGGCCTTTCTTATGCATCCCCCTGATTTCCAGCTTGAGCATCTGGATTAGGGTTAGCCTGCGGTAGGCTTGGATCTGGTCGGGTGTTGTAAGTGCGTTCATCTCTCTATCCTTTCTAAGTACTGAAGCACCGTGCTTCAGTACTTAGAGTATAACACAATAATGGGGGCCGTGGCCCCCAGTTGCTTATACTTTTTCTTGTGCCGCTTTCTTCGCTTCGTACTCTAAGCGGGTCTTTTCTGCTTTGGCTTTGGCCTCGGCTTTGGTCATCAGCTCCTGCTCACTGATGCTGATGGCTGCCCCGTCTCTTGCGTAGTAGGCATTCTCTTCATCCCCGTAGCAGTATTCATAATCCACTCTGGTCAGTGTGACCAGAAAGCCGGCTAATGCCTGTTGGTCCTTGGTGCTCATGCCCGCAGGTAAAGCATAACGGGTGCTGTCGATAATGAGGATCTTAGTCATGGTGTTTCTTCTTTCTGAGTTGTACTGGATCGGCTGATCCAGTACTTAGATTATACCTCAGGCCGTGGCCTGAGGTCCATTGTATTTAACTATCGCACACGAACCACTAGGTCCATGTTGTCTATTGCTTCGCTAACCGTACCTTGTATGTTGCTGTTCATCCACTCCTCAATGCTGTGGTCCATGTCCAAGTTGTTAGTTGCCCAGTTGTCTAGGTGATTGTCCAAGTTGTCACCGATCCACCCGTCAATGTGATCGTCAAGGTTACTACTTGCCCAGTTACCTATCTCGGTCCGGATCAGGTCCAGTATTGCGAGCTTCTCAGGGCTTGGACCCTGAGCCTGATCAAAGGCACCGGCTGCAGTGTTGACCAGTATCATGAGCGCGGTCATTGCATGCGCGCGTGATTCGACCGGCAGGGCCTGCACAATTTCATTAGCGTCATTCAATGCGCTGTCGATATCACAGCCGCGTGAGCCGAACAGGTTGCTGACGTGTTTACGGAAGGGGTTTGACATTTCTCTATCCTTTCTAGGTTGACCAACTGATTGTTGGTTGAATCAATTATACCGCGGACAATGGCCCGCGGGCCATTGTATTTATCTATCGGGGCATGGCCCCGATAGCGTTATGCGGGAAGACTGTTCCGCAGATACGGGGTCAGCTCCCACAACATGTCGTCATAGCCTGGGAGCTTATGAATTGCCATACTCTCAATAGCGTCAACCAGTTGAAACGCGCGGCTTTCTTTCCACTCGCGCCAGTCGCTGCACTGGTACTTAAGGGAGCGACAGGCCTTAAGAATCTGCAGGGCCGGCACCTTTCCCGCGGTCTCTCGAAATTCAAACCGGTAGTGGTTTGTCACTGGTTCCTTGTAGCGTTCTGCATAAGCCTGATTGTTGGCGTCAGCCAACAGGTTAGCAACCATCACGGGCGTCAAGGGTGCCGGAAAGCACGGGGCCTTGTGGGCCATGGCCCACGATACAAGGATATCGATGTGCAGTGGGGAAACAACAAAGCAGCTCATATAACGGCCCCTTCCAAAATAATTGCCTTGAGCACGGGTATGCTCAAGCCGGTCATTTGCGAGAGCTCTCGCAGCGTCATGTTGAGGTGGGAATCGTAGTATTCCCGAATTTCGTCGTGCGTCATGTTATTCCCCCAACATGTCTAAATATTCAGACAAGATATCCTCTTGTGTGAAGTCGTCCGTGTCACGCTGCAGCTGTTCCGCGTCGTGGTCTTGAACCCAGAACGACGCGCCGCTCTCGCGGTGGGTTACCTCATAAGCCCACCCGTTACCGTGGCTCTCTACGTGGTATTTCCTTGAAGGTGTAATAAAGCTCATCATTTCTCTATCCTTTCTAAGTACTGCGGCACCGTGCCGCAGTGTCTCAATTATACCGCGGTCCGTGGGCCACGGCCCATTGTATTTTCCTATCAAACCACGCGCCCCGATAGCCGGCCCGCGGCCATTGTTTCACGTGAAACAATGCGCGCGCCACGGTCCGCGCGCCAAGTTAGTGAGCACTAACTATCACTGCAAGCCGCGCCAAGCGCCACGGCCCAAGCGCCAAGCGCCACGTTTAACGCAGCAAGCAACAGGGACCACGGGGCAGGTTTACCCTGACCGGCTTAACTCAGCAAGGTTATGCAATAAATGCATAACCACAGAGGGAAACCGGCAGGAACCGCGGGTTTTGCCGGTCCGGTTAACCATTAGGATCGAATAAGTCAACAATCCACCACAAAATGAGCATGATTAGTACGGCAAATATCAGCATTGGATCCGGTCCCGTCCAATATCGCCGGCGACATGATGGCGCAGCATGGACCCGAACGGGAGAGACTTAGCGAAAGCGCGCAAGGCCTGAGCGTCATTGGCGGCACCTGTTTTGCGGGTTCCGTGCCATTGCATAGCTACCGGACCCTGTGCAGCATAGCATCCGCCCTCTTGATCGGTTCCTACTTTTTTGGCACCGCTACCATGCGCAACAAACACCACAACAAAATCACGGTCACCGCGGGCACACAGTGGGGATCCATTCCCGCATTGTTGACACGTGAATGATTCGGACATATCGGCAGGGCACCGGACAAATTTAACGCCTTCCACAGTTTTGGGCCATTGGTCCGCGGTATTCAAGGGCGCGGCAAATGTTGCCGGCCGGCCAATTTTCACAGCTGCCACGGCTTCGGCTTCCGTGTCACAGCTTGCATTGATCACAGTTTTGCCCTGTTCCCACATGGGTAAACCCTTAGCGTCAAAGTGTGAATAAGTCCATGCAATGCCCCTACGCGGTACGGCTTCAAGCAATGCCGCCAAGTATTCCGGATCAATCTGTTCTGATCCGGTCTCGCTTTTTGGATGCAATCCACACGTTTTAGGGCATGTTGCATAGGTCTCATGCGCCCCACTGCGGTAAGTGCCTGCAATGGGACCGGTCTTTTTATTAGACATGACGGCTACAGTTTTTAACATCTCTATCCTTTCTAAGTGTGGGTTATTCCACAGGGTTAAGTATAACACAACCTAAGCATCGGTCAACACATTTATTTCAATAAATCCGCCGTCTTTTGGGCTTAAAAAAGAATCATCCACGTTCAAAACTGGGTGCCTTTCGCCACCTAACCAGACATAAACCAGTGTGTCGCCGGCGACATCTTTAAACTGAGCAAGCAATTCGGAAACGGTCATGCTGTTTTCTCCGGTGTTGTTTTGATGTAGTTTGCAAGGTTTAGCAGCTGATCCATAAAAGCCGCGAAGGTCTGAGCAATCTCAAGCGAAGGAAAGTCTCCAACGCATTGGGCACCACCAAAGCCGCGATTGTCGGGGTGCATTGCGTCGTGGTGCAAATACACGCTATACACCACATTCCAATAAGGGTGCAATTTAATTTCCGCCTCATCGGTTCGCTCGTACCCGTTAACGTTCCCAAGGTCATCATAAAAAACAAAAACCGGATCAATTTCAACGGCGTTATATCGGGCGAATTGGTCAAAGTCAGGGATTTCTAAGCCGCAGTTTTTACAGTCCCTGAAATAAGCGTAAACGTTTTTCATTTTGTCTCCCCTGCTTCGTAACGGCGGGCAGCGTCCCACAGCAGATAGGCATCCGTTACGCTTGCATACTCATGTTGGTATGTTTCATAAAACTTATCGTCATCGTCCATCTCAAAGTAAATCCGAACGACTTCCTCGGATGCCACCGCAACGATTCGCGCATAAGCCTGAACGAATGCCTCTTGTTCATGGGTTAAGGTTTTCATCTCTCTATCCTTTCTAGGTATCGGGGGATCCGATGCGTTAATTCTACGCCAATTTGAGCCCTGTCTAATTGATTTTTTCTTTAATTTTCAGCCCCCTGATAGTCATCATCTATCAAGGCATCCTTCAGCTCTTGCCATGGTAGGCCACGGCTTGGCCATGCGGCCATAGGCATCAGGCGCAAACCCGATTCAGCAAGGGCAATCGCATCGCGCCCGCGGTACAAATGGACAAAGTCAGGGCTATCCTTGCGCGCTGCTTGCCACACAAGCACAAACGCCGGCCGGCCGGCGCGGCCATGGCGAAGCAAAAAGGCAATCTGGTGGGGGCGCAGCGTAACCTTAAGCCCCGCGGTAACCGCTTTGAGCTCGATCGTGACATAGCGCGAACCCACGCCGACCACCATGTCGGACACGCCAAGGTTTACCCTGTTTTCGATTCGCTCCACATCGCATCCGACCGCGCCCAAGCCATCGCGAACACGTGCAGAAAAGCGCGCCTCAGGAGTCTGGGCCATCGGAGGGGTCCAGTTCAAAAATGTCAGTCGGAGGTTCTTCCACTCCAGATTCAAAAGCGGGGTCTTTTTCTCTTGCGACACTGTCGAGCACCTTTCCGGTATCGGCATCAATCAAGGCAGTCGGTGGGGGACCGCCATATAGCCGTTTTAATTCGTCCAGCTTGCGCTGCACTTCCTCTTTGCTCATGCTGTCGATCGTGCCATGCCTGATTTCCTTGCGCTCTACGTAGATCGTACCCAAGGCTTGGCCACGGCGATATTCGGCCTGTACAGCAGCTGCGTACGCACCTGCTTCCAGAGCCTTGTCCCTGATCGTCTGCAGGTCCTTCATGTGCCGCTCGTAGGACGTGTTGTACTTGGATGCCAATTCAGCACGGTAAGCCTGAATTGCCGACACCACGTGAGGATTGATATCAGGGTTCGTGAGCTTCCACGCCATCACAGAGGCGCTCACTTCCGTATAGCCTGCGCGAAGCGCTGCCTCCTTCATGGTCACCCGTCCATCACCCGCAACAAGCTCCTGAACAAAGGTCCATTCCTTGTCGCTAAGGCTTTTGTACTTCTTCAGGGGTTTGACGGGAGTGGCCAACCTATTGCGCGCCTTATCAGGCGTGACAGGGGGCACATTCCAAACGTCCTTCTTGCCCATTATTCAGTCCTCCAGAGCCGCCATCCTACCTTATCCCTGTCTGGGTCCGTCTTTCGCAGCGTAAAGCCCCAGACGGCCTCCTGACGGCCCGCAAACCGCAATGCCGATACACGGGCACTGTTGGCCTGTCTCTCATCCTCAAAATAGATGCTGTCGCCCGTCTCCATATCCTTGAACGGATACTTCGTTGTCTGCTCCGGAACAGGAATATCTTTCTCTATTTGTAACATAACTTTTGCTCCATGCAATTTCAATGAACACCAATGTAGCGGCTGCAACAACAATGTCAAGCGCGCTCCATGGTCCAAGGCCCTTTCCCCTCTCCAAAACCAATCTTGTTTCCCTATAGAACTTTTTAGGGGTATCGATGAAAAAAAAACCTTCCAAAAAAAAAGTCTGGGACATCCCAGTAATTACGTCTCTCAACTACCCCTGTAATGTCACCGTCTAGTCCACAACCCGCATAAACACTCACTTCTTACACCATTACGTCTATTACGCCATTTTGACGTTTTAAAAAAATAAAAACACCTCTTACCCTAAAAAGTTCTATAGGGAACCGCAAAAACACATAAAAACCCCCCTCCTTAGATCAAAACCCACATATAGACCACCACTCTGTATAAATCCACACCCTGTGTACATTCCCACCCTGTATATATTCCCATAAGGGTTTCCCACAATAAAATCCCCAAAATATTTTCTATTTTCTTCTTGACACGTGTCGCTTGTACCCTGATAATAACACCTTCTCAACACAGAAAGGATAGCTAATGACAACTAGTAACGACTCCGTAGATTCCCAAGACATGATGCTAACAGCGATGCAAAATGCTGAAATCCTTGTACGGTTTTCTCAGGAACAAATTGGAAAACCTGTCGATTGCGTTCTTGGTTTAATGGCTGCTGCCACCGTTTTAAGCATTGGCATGGGGATGCCCAAGCGCACCTTGATGCAGGGCATTGAGGCTTTACACGATGACTTCATGTCTCGCTCGAAGGAGACTTTGCAATGAACACGACACGTTTAGTGCAGGCCCGTCGTCTCTGGTCCGTGGGCCATGTCTCTCGGGACATGCAGCGCGCCAACATGCGCAAGTGGGTGCAGTCAATTCGTTTTTTGGGGGACCGTTGGAAGATGGCGCGTCCTATGGATTCAAATATTTTGCGTGAGCAAGCGGAGCTGTTGGCTTCGTATGGTCGCCATCAACCGGCAAAGCCGGCATTTACGAGCACATTAAGGGGAAAGATATGAAAAATATAAATGCTGATGTACCAGTTGCCGGTATACCGGTGGACCGTTCGCACTTGGTGGGGTTGAACCATTTTGCGTTTCACACGGAGCTGTGCGATGTTCCTTTGGACATCTACTTTGATTACACGCCGCCGGAGAAGGGCACGTTTTACGAGCCTGCTGTGGAGGAGGCGATCTCCATTGAGTACGTCTATTTGTTTGGTGAGGTGGGTGTGAGCCTGACGGGCGTATTGGGGGACTCTCTGTTTGAAGAGATTGAGCAAGCTATTTGGGACAGTCGTGGGGGTGATCTATGAAGCGCTTTCATGTGTATATCAACTACGATTCTGGCCGCAGTGATCATTATGTCAAGGAGGGTGAGTCGGGGCCCGAGGTTCTGGACGAAGTTTATTTGAGCCTTGGTTTTGATCCTGGGGAGATCTCGGTGTACGAATGGGAGGAGGGGGATGATGAATAGGCAGAGCAATGTGGAGCGTGTGGTATTCACGCGGATAGACATGGGGCGAAATGAGCGGGTAGATATTCGTTGGAGATGCAACGATTGTTGGCGTTTGTTTCGTGTGATTGGTCAAGCTGAAGAGCACAGATGCGGGAGCAAGGCACATGCATGGGATATCAAGAGCAGCGAGTTTATTTCTCGCTTTCACCTTCGTTCTGAAGACTGACGTGGTCCATGCTGCGCGGTCCGTGGTCCATGTACCGGCGCGCACGGTACATCCTTCGGCGCAGCCGGTCAAGCAGGACAAACCGCCCAAGCAGGGCAAAACTGTAATCAAAGGGGTATGGCGATGAGTTTAAGACATCAAGTGGAGTTAGTGGCGTGGTACTTAGGGTCAGCTGTGTTGGTAATGGCGCTGTTGGCATTGGGTGTGGTGTTGGCTACCGGTATTGGGGACATGGGCCGTGTGGACTGTTCCTTGCCGGAGGGGCATCCGGATATAACCAAAGAGCAGCGGCAGGCTTGCCGTGAACAAAGGAGCAACAAATGATTTTGCATTTAAACGATGGGACCGAGCGATCTACCAAGGTGGGTGGCCCGACTATGGGGTTGGCTGTGAAAAGCATAACGTTGGACTACAGCGATATGCGCACACTGTATGCGATGAAGGATAAGCAGACGTATCTAGCGACGCTGCTCACCCGATTTGTACCTGAGCGGGTTGATCCCAACAAATGGGCGTTTGACAGAGGGTTGGAGTCATCATGAAAAACGAACCAGCATTCCCAACAGGTCTTATTACTGACCCCAGAAATGGACAAATTATTGGCGGCAGTAATGGCATGACCCTACGCGACTACTTTGCGGCCAAGGCGTTGCCCTCGATGCTCCATGCAAATGCGGGCAAGTGGGCTGGGAATTATGACGCATACGCACAAATGGCATATGAGTTTGCCGACGCCATGCTGAAAGCGAGGAAGAAATGAGTATAGACAACAGCACAGGGAAGAAGAAGGATTTTTACGAAGCGGGCAAGAGCCAGTTTGATCGGATAGAGCCGCTCAAGCCAACCAGACCGTATAACTATGGCCGCGCACCGGTCAAGGCGGAGGGCGGCATTGCTGACCCTGACGAGTGGACATTCCAGTGCCACTGCGGAGAGTGCCAAGAACTGCGCAAGAAATGGCAAGCCGACTATGAAGAGCAACAGAAACAACTGAGGGGTGAAGCATGAACCTGAACCAAGGCGCAGTGGCCCAAGCACTTGTTGACAGACTGCTGGAAGACATCCACGAGTTTGATGAGACCCTGTACATGTCCACTGTGATTGGTGTGCTGGAGATCGTCAAGCAACAACTGATTAACGACTCGTTGGAGGACTCAGAATGACTGGATGGCGTAAACGAACCATTATGGAAATGGCGCGGGAGGCGGGTTTGCGCGATTGCACTTGTAACGGCAAGTATGGATGCCTTGAACGCTTCGAAGCCATTATTCGTGCTGATGAGCGCAATAGAACATGGACGCCAGAAAACTGGGGTGAGTACGAACGCGACATTGCAGCAGCAGAGCGTGAGGCGTGTGCAATGCTTTGTGAAGATTTATATCGTGCATGGGGAAAATCGGATGAAAATGTGCAATGCCCTGATCCTATTCATTGCGCTGATGCTATTCGAAACAGGGGGAACACATGACCGACGAAGAACGAATGCACATGATTACTGAGCAACTGCTTATTGTTAGGGACAACCTATTTCGCGGCATGAGTAAATCAATTCAAAAGCTACAAGCCCGAAGTATCAACGAAGTGCTTGAATTAGAAAACTTTACACAATCGTTACAGCGCACAATGGATAAACCAACAGCATGGTACGACCCCACCAACCACCATGTCAGTACTGACAAGAACGACCCCCTGTTTACACCGCTTGGGCAGGTGTGGCCTTTGTATCCAAAGCGTGAGTGGGTAGGGCTGACGGATGAATTGAGAGAAGGTGCGGAACCAATGTTTTACTGCGGAGCTAAATGGGCAGAACGCATACTCAAGGAGAAGAGCACATGATCGTTAGAAAGGTCAGGGGCCAAGACAAAGTCAGCAGAATAATTTTGAACCGGACGCAGGTTGAATTGGTGAAAAAAGCTGGCGTCCCTCTTGAGCTGTACGTCAAAAAAATGCTGGACATGATAGCCAAGAAACGCAAATGGAAATGGTACTTTAAACAGGAGAAAGCATGAGAACTGAGGAAGACGACGAGTTCAACCGCATTGAGATGGAGTCGCGGGTACGGCGCATGGCTGTGGCTTACAGCCTAAAGATGCAACGACTGCGCGATGATTTCCCGACAGGGATCCCGTTTGTTACGCAGGAAGAGTTGGAGCGTTTACGCAAGGAAGTGAAATGAAAGAACACCCTGACTCCCCCTTTCTGTGGAAAGAAAACCCCCGTCCAAGCATCATTTTGCAGGACAAAAACATCAAGGCATCGGACGCCGCGCGCCGTCAAGCTAGTTTGGCAAAGAACACATTTTTCACCATTTACTCGAGAGCGCATCATGCCAAGACCAAAGCCGCCTGAGGACCTTAAGCCGCGGGCCGTGCGCCTATCTGACTCTGAGTGGAAGAAGTTCAGGGAATGGGGCGGGGCCGAGAAACTTCGGCTGATGCTTGGGACCCAGCCTGCCGGCTACTACAGCGTGTTCGCCAAGAGCGCTGATCAACCTTCAATTAACAGAAAGTAAATTATGGCAAAGAAAAAATCCAAAGTCGACACCATTCTGGACACGCGGCAGACGCAGTATGGTCTGTTCATCAATGGCGCAACGGTCATGATCAAGCTCAAATCAGTCCTGCAACAGCATTGCGACTTAGTGGGGACAAGATTCGAGCCTGACCAAGAGGAGGCCATGCACATGATCGTTCACAAGATCGGCCGCATTGTCAACGGCAACCCCGATAACGTTGACAGCTGGCGCGATATCGCAGGATACGCGACCCTGGTGGCCGACAGGCTCGAGGGGAATGCGCGATGAGCGAACCAAGGAAATACACCTCGATCGAAGTGCAGCGCATGATCATGTTCCACCTGCGTGAGGTGGGCTACACGGCCAGGACCAGTGAGCTGGGCAGAGATCTGCGTGTCCCGTCGTCCGTGATCCGTCGTGCGGGTTTATACCTACAGTCTCAAGGTCGGCTGCGCGCGGAGCTGCAGCAAAGCCCCCGCGGCGGCAAAGGCGAGTACATGTTCATTCTGGAGCAACTCGATTTGTTCGATGATCAGAAAAAAACAACGCCAACGCTTTGGCAAAAAATAAAAACGTGGTTAAACTTTTAAGTTGTTGGTGGAACGACGGGTTAGCGCCGTTATGAATTCAGAACACTGCTTCATGTGAACCACCAACAACTTATTTCGCCTCGCCCCAGTTCGGGCCCACTTCCACATCACAGCGGCTGGGAACCCCAAGGTTCACGGCCTTGGCCATGATCTCTGCAGCAGCCTCAGCTTGCTCTTTGTTGTCCACACTCAGCACCAATTCATCGTGCACCTGCAGCAGCATGGTATAGCCCTGTTCATACAGCGCCGCCATGCCTGCTTTGGTCTGGTCCGCGGCTGACCCCTGAATCAACCTGTTCAACCCCTTGTAGGTGCCGGCGCGCTTGATCCGTTGGCCATATTCAATGACGGCTTGCTCCCGCGGCAGCGCCTTGTTCACGCCCCATTCCATCGGCTCCCACAACGGGAAGCGGCACTTCCTGCCAAGCAAGGTACGTATTGCGCCCCCTGTTGCCGGATGCTCAATGCGCTTCATCACCGCGGTCACTGTGCCTTTGAGGAAGGGCACCTTTTGGTGGAAGGTGGCGATCAGGTCCTTGGCTTCGTCAAGGTCCAAGTCGAGCTCCGCGGACAGTTTGTTCACACCCATGCCGTACATCAGCCCCAAGCCAATGGTCTTTGCTTGCTTACGCTTGATGCCGGCCATGTCGGCCACCATCTGGTGGAAGTCGGTAAGCGCATCGTTTTGGTAGGCGTCAACCATCTTGTCGGCCCCAGGCAGGCCCAAGAGCGATGCGTAATGCACCAACAGGCGTGGCTCCTGTGAGCTGAAATCGTTGGATGCCCACAGCTGCCCTTCTTCGGGCAGAAACAGTCCTCGCACCATCGGTCCAATGATCTCGTGGCGGGCAGGCACCTGCTGCAAGTTGGGGCTGGCCGCGGACAGTCGTCCGGTGACGGTGCCGCCGTCCTCATTGCGCATCTGGTTGAAGTGCGTGTGGACGCGCCCTGTCTTGGCGCTGAATTCCATGTAGGGCTTGAGGAACGTGCCGTGGGTCTTGTTCACCTCGCGGGCTTCCACGATCAGCTTGGCAATCGGGTGGCTGCAGCCGTCAAGGAAACCCTTGGTAAAGCTCGGTGCGCCTTGGCTCGTCTTTGTGTAGGCTTGATTTAAGCGGTCAAAGGCAACGGCGATCGATTGTGCGGCCCAGACATCGACGTGGATGCCGGCCATGGCCTTGATCTCTTTGTGCAGGCTCTGCTCTCGGCTTTGCAGCTGCTCAATCAAACGGCCACACTTTTCTCGGTCAAACCGAACACCACGAAAAGTCATGTCCAGCAGGGCAGGGAAAACCCTTGTCTCCAGATCGAAGATGGATTCGCACTCATCTTGGCGGAGTTTGATCTTAAAATGCTGCCACAGCTTTAATGTCAGGGCTGCATCCTGC
Organism: uncultured Armatimonadota bacterium; assembly: GCA_903881535.1. GTDB lineage: Bacteria > Armatimonadota > Armatimonadia > Armatimonadales > Armatimonadaceae > CAIRTT01. Next base: position 23,947 of record CAIRTT010000055.1, on the reverse strand, counting down.
TCGGCGTATTCTCCGACGTACATCGCAGGCAGCTTCCACAGCTCCTTTTTGGGATGCACCCCGAAGTCGGCCGCGGCTTGTTTCAACCCTGCTTCGCTTTTGATTTCTTGAAGGTAATCAAATCCAAGAGAATTCAGAGAGTAATTGAACCGGTTCTCATCGAGCAATGGGGCCGCGAGCATGGTGTCGCAGACGCGTCCATTAATGGTGAACCCACTGGCGCGCAGCCATCCGCAGTCGTAGGCGGCGTTGTGCATGATTTTGTCGGCGGGGGTTTTAAGGACATCAGCAACCCATCGTTCCACAAGTCGCTTATCCAAGTTGCCACCACCACCATGAGCAACAGGGTAATAGCCGGACCAGCCATCGACGGCCACTGCATAGCCGACGACAAAGCCATCATTACGAGGCCAACCGGGCCCCATCGATTCCAAGTGCGGGTCGCAGGTTTCGAGGTCAATTGCAATCTCCTTTGCATCGTCTAAACGGGGGAAGGTCTCGGGCGCAACCCATTCGGTGCGCGTAGGGAACAGGGGCATGGTTTTCACAGGCGAAATCCTTTGTCTATGTGTTTGGGCATCACCAAGTGCAATGCTTGTTTAGCGCGGGTCACCCCGACGTAGAACAGGCGGTGGATGTTGTCCGCATCGATGGCATATTCTTTGGCGAATTTGGGGGAGAGGTCCATGAGCAGTAAGACGTTGTCCGCCTCCCCGCCTTTGGCTCCGTGGATGGTGGACAGTTTAATGCGTGGCGGCTCCGATAGGCGGGTGCCGCGGCGAAGAAGCGCGATCAGGTAGTCGCGTTTGTCGTCAGCAATCTTGGTCAGTGCTTCGTGCCACACGGGCGAGTCGAGCAGGCCATGGTGCGCCTTCAGGTCTGCCAGCGAATAGGACCCATCAGGATCGCCTGATTTAAACGTTTTAAAGCCCTTTTGGACCAGATTGGTGTCCACGTACCGGTAAAGGTTTTTCACCGCCTCGTAGGGTATATGCAGCCCCTTGCGCAGGCGCTCCCAATCCACCACGGACTGTGCAATCTGCGGAGAAAGGCTGGGAACGCCGCTGCGCTCAAACAGGATGCCGGAGGCTTTCAGGTGGTTGTAGACAGGGTCGAGCAGGTAGTTGGTGCTGGCCAAGATGAGCCACTGGCCCTCGTCGATGTAGACATCCTCAAAGCGCATGTAGGTCATGACCTTGCCCTCGAAGTCTCGGGGCTTCCATGTCTTTGGCTGGCGCTGCTTGATTCGGTTGACGATGCTGTTGGCCAAGCGGTGGACAAGGGACGGTACGCGGTAGGACTGCTCAAGGATTGTGATGGCTCCGTCAAAGGCCAGGAAGCTCTTGACATCTGCGCCGGCCCAAGTGAACACGGCCTGATCATCGTCGCCTGCGATGAATACACGCTTGGCGCGTTTGGCGAGGGCCTCGACCATCATCCACTGCAGCCGGGACAGGTCCTGGGCTTCGTCAACGATCAGCACTTCAAGGCGGGGCAGGTGGTCGGGCTCAAGCACGATGAGCTCGAGTAGGTCGGTAAAGTCAAGCAAACTCTTTGCTGTTTTGTAGTGGCGGTAGGTCCGCTCTACAAACTCGAAGTGATACCACTCAATGTCCAGGCCGCACTTGTTGTAGTGGGTGCGCAGGTCTTCGCCGCGGATGCGGGCCAGATTGATTTCGTTGAGTATAGGGTTGTCGGCTTTGATGAAGTCGTCGTCGGAATCGTTGGACAGATTCAACTGGATGCCGGCTTGCTCTGCAAACTCTTTGTAGTGTTCTGGCCGCAGGATGTCATCGGCTTTGACCGTCAGGCAACGAAAAGCCAAGCTATGCAAAGTACGAAAGAATGGAAAATCAATCTTCTCATTCAGATGCGGAAATTTGCGCACGGCCCGATCTTTGGCTTCGTTGGCCGCTTTGCGCGTAAAGCTGAAATACCCGATCTGCATCGGGTGGGTGCCGGCAAGCAATTCTCTGTCAACAACGTTGAGCAAATAGGTTGTCTTACCGGCCCCTGGGGGACCGAATATTTTGTGGATATCAGTCATTCCCTGCTGTCCAGTCAAGGTCCTCTTCTTCGTCCCACCACAGATCATCAGTCCAGACCAGTAGGGGCGTGTCCTTGCCCATGTAAGCACCCTCAATGTTGTATTCGATGTACTCCCTTGCGTCGGCTGCATCCATGCCGTCTCGCATCATCATTTTGCGGATTACCTCGGCGTCGTATGCCAACACCGCAATTTGCTCATTCCCATCCCACTTGGAGACGGGGCCCAAAATAGCTTCATCGTAGCCTTCGATCTTTTTCAAAATGGTGCTCCTTGTACGCGTACAGTCTGGGTGGTAAACGGTGCATCCTGCTTTTCAAAGCGGGGAATGCGCCAGCAACGCACGGTGCGGCCCTTCAGAAATAAACTGATGGGCTCACCCTGCATATCGCGAAGACGCTGTGCCATCTTGGGGGCGCTCAGGCCCACAAAGTTGTTGCGCTTCAAGTGCGATTCGAGGTCCTTCATCCGGAAGTACGTCATGGCTTCATCGTCATCCGTCCAGGGACGGCCCATGATGATCTCTTCGCGGTCCATTGCATTTTGCATGTGAGTGGTGAACTCTTCGAGCAGGTCCATGAAGCGGCCGGTCAGGCTCGTGTCCTCACTGGCCACAGTGATCTGCTCGGTTTCGATCATCTCTTTCAGCAATGCATTGAGCATCTGCTCCCAATCTTGTTTGCGCAAGGTGGGGGGAAGAACGTTGAGTTTTTCCATGCAGGCTTTTTGAAATGCTGCTTGCAGGAACAGGCTGTCGGTGTCGAGCTCGATGCGCCGTCCGTTGATGTCAAGGAACCACAGGGGCGGTTCACTGGCGTACTTGGAAAGCGATGCGATCTCTGGCGAATCAGGGCCACTGCCGCCAATCCCGTGTTTGCGTGTGCGGCACAGGCCGCTGTTGCAAAAACTATTCAACGGTGCATCTTTGCATTTATAGTGGTAATCCTTTTTACCAGCTTGCTTGACGAGCAGCTGCACTTCATTATTTGGCAGAGGCGGCGAAACGTACTTGAAGTTATGTTCGACCATCTGATCTTCCCAAGATCCAGGATGGGCTTTCTTGAGGTAAATACCGATGTTAAACAGAGCATTGTTTCGAGTCCCTTCTGGGACGCCTTGAGTACAGAGGGCTTGCAGGCACGGGGGACCATCTTTGATGGGCGCGTCAGGTGCCTTTGGCGGCTCAGGAAAAGCAAACCCCGGGTCTTGGACATTTGCTTCGTAGAGCCCATAAAACTCTTCGAGAGTTGCCGCCGTACCATCAGCGTTGAATGCGTAACGCGTCCCAGAGTCGCCCCCGAAGTATGGAAGGTTAAGGAAGTTGCCGGTGTCTCCGCGCTCGACCAGGATTTCAGCTTGTTTCGGGAAGATTTCACGGCCGGCCTCGCCAAGAAGCGCTGCAGCATTCTTGAGATACGCCTGGAAATCTCGGGCAGGTGTGGGCTCCCGCGTGAATAAAAAGACATGGGCTCCCCCAGATTTTGATCGGCAAACAACCAGTGGTAATTTCATCGCCGCAAGGCGTTCCACCAGTCCTTTATGGTCAAAGGGATACTGATCAATATCGATACAGCCCCAAATACAAGTATTGTCAGCACGGATAGGAATAATCCCAAGGGAAGGGTCAACACCAACCAGATGCTGCTCCCAGAGCTCATCAATGGGCGGTTTCCTAACCACCGTGGCTTGCCCCGCTTGTTTTCCATCACCGCGCTCCTTTTTGATACGGTATGTACCGTAGGCTATATCCAGACCGCTGAATATTGCCTTGAATTTTGTAATGTCGGTCATCGTCTCTTTCTCGGTAGGTGGGGCCTACTCGCTGCACTGTGGGCGAATCCGTTAACCGTAGCGTCAAGCCGCAGTTTCTGTAACGGGTAAGGCGCGCAGCATCCGCTTTCGGCCCCGATCCTTTTAGAAGGGTGCTGGTCCGTTGCCGCCGCCTGGGACGCCGTCGGCTTCGTGTTTAACCTTCACCTCGCCTGCGCCAATTTGCTGGGCAAAGGCCCGTGCAGCTTGGTACAAGCTCATGTCAGCGATAGGGCCGACCTTCTCGACTTCCCAGCCGAACCACTTGCCTTTGTCGTTGGACTCGGCTTGTGTTGTGAGACGAAAGATTTGGCTGTACATCGGAGGGGTGTACGGGCCGTTCTTACCCATCAACTTGGTGGACATCATCATGCTGTTCCACTTGCGCGACTTCTTGAGTTGCGTGGACTTCATGCTGATCAATGCGGCCTCAGGAAAGCCGTCATTGTTGATGACCATCACGTAGTGGTTGGCCGTGTTCTCGATGTAGTTGCCATTCTCCAAGTAATCCTTGTTGTCCCCTGGCTCGCGGTGTGTGCGGCTCAGGATGTCCGAGGTTGCTGTGTAGATGGCCACGGGAGCACCGCTGCCAGAGCCACGTGGGGCCCATTCAATGTACTGACGCACATAAGCGCAAGGGATGACCTCGATGCCCTTTTTGCCGTCATACAACTCGCCTGTCACGCTATTGAGAATCATGCCGGGCAATGCGCCGTCTACCTCACCCACTTCAGGAGAAGTGTTGGTCAAGAGGCGAAGGAATGGAAGCGCAAAGTCTTCCTGGCCCATGCTCTCAAAACCGCCTGAGGCGTCCTGCTCAAAGTCACCGGATAATGCCAATGCGTTGGTCTCTTTTACTGCTACGTCTGTCTTTGCCATGATGGTTTTCCTTAGTTCATGATTTGATGGTTGCCTTCTGGCCGATGTAGACCGAGAAGGTTTCGGTGGGGAACTCGCGTCCCTTTTCCACCATTTCGCGCACCCAGGCTTTGAGGGTCTGGGGCTCGACCTTTTGCGCTTGTTCAACTGGGTAGTTGCCCGTGCGCAATTGGTTCAGGAGTGTCTCGCACAGATCGTCTTCACCACGACCAAAGCGCACAGACACTGTATTCTTGATGATGTCATCGTAGCCGTTCTGACGCAGCCATTCGTATGCCACCGCACGGTTTTCATCCTTGATGGATGCACTGTAAAAAGGCTTGACTGTGATCTCTGATCCGTCAGCCATGGTGAACTTGGCCATGCCCAGTTCCTGCAGCATTGCAGGGATGGTCTCTTCCAGCAACTTGCGCTGCTGCTCTTTGCGCTCTTTGATCACGTCATCGAGCTCAGAGATTTCTTTCTCCAGCTCTTTGGCGCGCTTGGCCAAAGCACCTACGGAAGACAGGTCCTCATTCTTGACAACAAGGGCACCCGCATCCTGTTCAAACATATCATTGATATCAGTCATCACTTTCTCCATTCTGTGTTACATCGACTTTCACGGGGATATACATTCTCTCACGGCGATCCCATTTGAGAAGTGTCATCCGGCCAGAGTTATACAACGCGGCAACTGAGCAGGCCAAGCCAATTGCTACGGGATCACCGGTCAGCAGCAGGTAATCGCCATCCTTGTACTCTCGCAGCTTGTTTCGCAGCCGGCGCACAACTGGCGCGGTGGAAAAAGCAACTTGAGTATTGGAGGGCAGCAAAACTTGCAACTCACCGAACTTCATTGCAGAGGCGATGTCGTGATTGGGCATCTCTTGCACTACATAAACTTTAGACACGTTACACTATCCTTTCTTGAAACGTAGGGTTAGTGTACAATACTTTTGCAGGTTGTCAACACCTGTTTTAAAGAAAGGCAGAAAGATTATGGATTTAACCCTCCAACGATACCCGTTTAAGAACAAACCGTTCGCCCACCAAGGGGCATATTTGCACCGTTTCTGGAAAGATGAAGGTGTTGCTTTGTTTGCAGAAATGGGCACTGGTAAGAGCTTTATGCTTATCAACAATGCAGCCATGCTGTACGACACGGGCAAGATAAACGCCATGCTAATTGTGGCCCCCAAGGGGGTGTATCGGAACTGGTACAAGGACCAGATTCCCGAGCATATGCCCGATCATGTGCCCTACAAAATGGCCTGCTGGTCGCCCACGGCGCGCAAAGCGGAGCAGCATGAGATGAGCGTCATGCTCAATGCAGTCGATGACTTGCGTATTTTGATCATGAATATCGAGGCTTTCAGCACCGAAAAAGGCACTGCATTTGCGCGTACTTTTTTGCGTGTCACCACAGCATTTATGGCCGTTGATGAGAGCACCACGATTAAGAACGAAAAGGCCAAGCGCACCAAGAGCATCATCAAGGTGGGCCGTGATGCGCGGTACAGGCGCATTGCTACGGGGTCGCCAGTAACCAAGACCCCGCTGGACCTTTATGCGCAGTGCGAATTCCTTGGAAACCAGTATCTGAACGCCGCCAGTTTTTACTCATTCCAAGCGCGTTACGCGGTCACTGTGGAACGCAAAATGTCCACGCACACATTTAAGCAGGTAGTGGGTTTTCGCAGGCTCGATGAGCTCAAAGAAAAGCTCGATCAGTTTGCATTTCGCGTGACCAAAGATGAGTGCCTGGACCTGCCTGACAAGGTCTACACGATGCGGGAAATCGAGCTCACCAAGGAGCAGGAAAAGGCCTACAACCAGATGAAGCTCATGGCCCTGGCCGAGGTCAACGGGGGGCTCATGACGACCAACAATGCATTGACACAGCTCATGCGCTTGCATCAGATCTGCTGCGGCCACGTCAAGCTCGACGACGGCACAGAGCTGGATATTCCCAGCAATAGAATTGATGAATTGATGAACGTGCTTGAAGAAACTGGAGAAAAGGTAATCATATGGGCCAACTATCGCAAGGACATCGAACGGGTCAAACACGCGATCCAAAAGCAGTACGGGATGACCAGTGTGGCGACGTACTACGGGGACACGGAAACCCAGGAACGACAGGAAATCGTGACGAAGTTTCAGGACCCGAACAGCGACCTGCGGTTCTTCGTGGGCAACCCTCGTACCGGCGGGTACGGCCTGACTTTAACTCAAGCCAAGACGGTCATTTACTACAGCAACAGCTTCGACTTGGAAGTGAGGCTGCAGAGCGAGGACCGAGCTCACCGGATCGGGCAGACGGACAAGGTAACCTACGTGGACCTGATCACTCCGGGCACAGTTGACGAGCACATCGTCAAGGCCCTGCGCGGCAAGATCAATATCGCCAGCCAAGTGCTGGGAGAAAAACTGAAAGAATGGCTCATCTAATGCAACTCATCCCTGTTCACAAACGCTACGTGTACGAAAAACTGCAAAGAATCGACGCACCCGAAGGACGTGTGTACGTACACCCCGGTGAATCGACACGTCTACCCAGTGTCACCAGTATCCTGTCGAGCACCAAAGACGCCAAGCACCTTGATTCGTGGGCCGCGCGCATTGGTCCAGAAGAAGCGGAGCGCATCAAAAATGACGCGGCTACGGTGGGCACCCACATGCACAACGTGGTGGAGCGGCTGCTGCTGAACCGCGATCTGCCAACACCGCGCACATGGCTCGCGGTCCGTGGTTATTGGATGGGCTACAAGCTCATTGATACATTCTTTCCGCACGTCCAAGAGGTCTGGGGCGCAGAGGTGATGCTGTACCACCCGGGGCTGTATGCAGGCACATCTGACTGCGTGGCGGTGTACAAAAACAACCCCTCAATCATTGACTTCAAACAAGCCAATAAAATGAAGCAGCGCAACTGGATTGAGGACTACTTCCTGCAGTTGGCCGCGTACGCTGTAGCACACAACGTCAAGCATGGAACGGACATCGATCACGGTGTGGTGATGATGGTGGACCAGACGGGTGCGACGCAAGAATTTGTCACGTGTGGGCGGGAGTTCTCGCAGTACAAGGACGCTTGGATGCGGCGCGTAGAGCGGTTCCACAAAGAAAAGAGCTCACAGGCCGATGGTCAGCCTGTGAGCCCATAAAGTCCAGGAGAAACGCAGGTGGAGTAGGCCCGCGTCTCTTTATCCCCCTGGCAACTGCCTGTTGCAATCCGCAGATCTAGCGGAAATTGCGAAGTTTGTAGAAGGTGTGGCTGTAAAGCTCAACGATCTCATCGATCACGTTTTGCAGCATCGTTTCCTTCTTGTCCACAGCAGTGTAGCGCAGGCTTTCAATGTCGTCGAGGTGATCTTCCAAGATTCCTAAAATATCTTTTGGAAGGTTCTCTGACTTAGGAAAATCAAGGTACGGGATTTCAATCAGGGTATCCATACGGCCCTGATATACCTCTGTCAGGCGGTCGGCCATTTCGGTGACGCTGTCGTAAAACTCGCCAAGGCTGGTGTGCATAGCAAAGCTGCCCATGACGGGCTTCACCGCCAAATGGGCGCGGTGGGCTACTTCCCTGCTTAAAAACAAGGTGCCCACCAGTTGTCCAATCATTTCCATTTTTTACTCCATTACTGTGGTGGCGCGCCCGGAGGCCGCTGCTGAGCCGCGGCCCGTTGTTGAAGCATACCGCTGATTGGATCGTTCGGAAACAGCGCTGGGTACATCAAATTTGTGTTCTGCGGCGCGGCCGGCGGGGTAGTGGGCAGGCGAGGATTGAACTGCGATCCACGTGTTGGCGGTGCGGGCGGCATGGCCCGCTTGAGCATATCCCGGGCGCTTGTTTCGGGCATGACAGGCTTGCCTGCCGCAGCAGTTGGCAGCTCCTGGCCAGCACGGGCTTCGCGCCCTGCTTCGAGGGCCGTGGCACGTGCAACGCCGGGAGCGTACTTAGACACAGGGATGCCGATGTTCTGCAGCGATGCAGCCACCTTCTTGGCTTCCTCCGGGGTGCCCACGTGCGTAATCCGCTTGGCAAACTCGGGGTCTTCCAAGGCACGGGTAAAGATTCGCTGGTACAGCTGGTTCTCAAGTCCACCAGTCAAGCGCACCATCAATGCCAAAGCGCCCGTGGAGGGGTTAATTCGGCCCACAGCGGCCTCGCGCATGGTGGTCGTGAGGAACTGGATGCCTGAGCCAAAAACACGCTTTAAAGCCGAATCTAACGACTCAAACGCAGGGATCTGTCCGGTGACATCCGCAAACGCATTGACGCGGCGCTGCAGGTCGGCCAGGGTCTTGAGGTTGTCAAAGTGGGCAGTGTCTTTAAATAAGACACGCAATGACTTTTCGTTCTGGTCAATGAAGTTCTTAAGCGCGCCGCCGCCTTGAGCCCCTTCAGTGGCAATGTCGTAGACGGAGCGCCGTAGCGCGGCGAGGTTTTCAGGGTCGTTGGCCAAGTGGGTGACCAACGTGTTCATGGTGGCCGGGTCCTGAAGCGCTTTGACCAAGGTCTGCTTGGGGTCAGCGCCGGGCCGTGTGGCTTTGGCCAACAGCGTGTCGAGCTCGTTGTTCTTGGCATTCACGCGCCGTGTGTCTAGCTCTCCCATGCGGGTGGCATAGTCATCGGCCAGGGCCACTTCGTTTTTGAGCTTGGCCTGTACATCGGCGGGCAATGCCTCAACAATGTTGCGGTTCTTGTCCAGCACGGAACGGACCTTTTTAGGGTCGACCAAGCCTTCGCTGGTAACTACGCCCTTGCTGCGCAGCCAATCCACCGCACCGCGCTCAAGCAGGCCGTTTGCATCAGGCGAGCCCATCAGGGACACGTTTAATTGGCGCAAATTATCGGCGTTGGAGAACGCTTTCTGCAACAAGGCCTCGTTGGGCAGCAAAAACTCATCGCCGCGGCCCTTCTTCTGGGCCATGAGCAGTGGCAAGTTTTGCTCAAATCCGGCGCGGTAGTCATCCAGCACCATCTTCATGCCTTCGTACTCGCGCGCGATCTTTGGCACGTGGCCCAGGATCAGTTTCTCAACATCGTTGAATACGGCGCTGCCTGTATCAAGGTGGCGCTGTGCATCGGTGATGCGGGTAGTCCCGCGGTGCATCGCAGCGTTGTAACGGGCCAGTGAATCGTTGCGAAAACGAATGGCTGCTTGCAGGTAATCCAGGGCTTCCGGCAGGTTGATGTCAATGCCTGTATCGGCTTCTGCAATTCGCGCAGCATCAGCGCGCAGCTGCTCCGGATTGATCGTGATCTTGCGGCCAGGGATGCCTGTTGGAATGGACAGGTTTCCATTGCCGTCAGGGGTGCCGGCCAATTCGCCAACGGACACGCCGCGGCCCTTGCCTTTAACCTTCTCGCCGCGAACCATTTTGACGACCGAATCCCGAATGGCCTTTTGAAAGTCAGCAGGAAGGTCTTTGCCGGCCGAAGCCAGCTGCTCAGAAATGGCGTTGTCCGTGAGCTGTGTAAGCATTCTGCTTTCCAGCTTTTCGCGGGCCATCTGCTGGGTCTTGACAAAGTTTTCCAGCAACCGGATGGGCTCGGGCACATCCGCCCGCATAGAGGGGCGTTCGACACGGTACTTCTGTATCAGGGCAGTAGCCGCATCTTCCATGTCTGCCGATTGGAACAGGGATTTCCCGTCCTCGCGGGTAGGCATTGGAAGTCCCTCAGGAGAGGTTCCTTGGCGCAGTCCCATGCGGGACAAGATCTTTTCGCGGCCACTGGCATCCATCTCCATACGGGACATCAAAACACCACGTAGCTCATCGTTTAGCAGGTCAATGTTCTGTGGTCCAAGGCGCTCGGATACCGACATAATTTCCGCGTCGGTCATGCCCTTTTGTTGTTTCAACAAGCTAGTGAAAAAGTTCTGGCGCTCTGTTTGAGCCGCCAGAAAAGCGTCCTCGATAGGTTTGCGGGCTTCTGGCGAGAACGAGTCAAACAGGACCTGCAGTTTGCGCTGATTTTCGTTGATACGGGTCTTGGTGACTTCCAGTTCCTTGGGCCCCAACTGTTGCAACAACTCCGCCTTGCGCTGAAGCAAGGGGGTATACATTGTCTTTTCGGCTGCATCAAACAGGAAACCGGCATTGGCAATATCGGGGTCCATCAGGGCTGTTTCCAAGCGCTTTAATGCTTCTTGCGCCTCGGGGCTTTCTGAGATGGGACCAAACACTTTTGCGAGCTTGTTTTCCGCGTTCTTCATCAACATCGTTGGGACGATTTTGACCAAGGGCAACTGCCACACTCCGGGGAGGTTTTGCAGGGTTTCTTTTTCAATCTCGCCCATGTTGGCAGAAGCGCCTTGGAGCTTGTTCTTTGCCCAGCCCGCCATGCGCACACTGGGCAGATTGGCCACGGCCATGGGCATGCCAATAAAGGCTGCGGCGGGCATCAGCTCTTTATATAGCCCTTTGTTGGGGTTGTTTGGGTCGACGTTTTCTTCGACCGCTTGGCGCATGGTCTCGTAGCCTGCACCAAAGACCAGATCAGTGGCCGCAGCCAAACGGGGGTTATCTTGGACAAACCGGAGGGCCTCATTGGCCACTTGTTTTAAGGTGCCCGCAGCAGGTTCTGCAACTTTGACCATAGGGGCAGCTTTTGCCGCATAGGCCAGTAATCCGGTAAAAGGCAAGGTTCCGCCCAAACCTTCTCCAATTGCGCGGCTGTACCGCTGCTCGGCATTGGCAGGGTTGACTTCACCTCGGTTAAAAAACTTGCCCAGCTGAAACACCTGCTTTTCGTCCAACCCAAGCCCTTTTCCGATCATTCGGGTGGCAGCATCGGGGAGAGCAAAAAGTGCAGAGTTAAAGCCCCAGGACAGGTTGTTGACCAAACCTGTTAGCTTGTCGCCCTCAGGGACCGGCAGGTCTGGGGCTGCAGCGGACCGTGGTTCTTGGCTCACGGGCGCAGTCTCTGATCGGCCGACAACATCCCCTGTCGTCAGGTCGACCATTTCACCTCGGGCGTTCATTATGGTTGCCATTACTGAATCAATCCACGCAGTTGGGTTGGGTTGAATGCATCTATTTTGCCATTAGGCAGCTGCAAATACACAGTCGCTTTTGGATCCTGGAGCTTTCCAATCGTGCTGCCAAGGAAAACAAACATGCGTTTCTGTTCCGCAGGGTCTTTGGGCACCGTAAACGGATCGCTTTGTGTACCCGTATTTGGGGTGCGCATGACATAGTCATTATTCTCGTACCCCAGCTGGGTCAAGACCTGCTGACGCGAGTTGCGCAGCATGGCCTCCATGCTGTTGAACTGTTTGGCAGCAATTTCCTTGTTGGAGAAGAACGCGTTAGGGTCAGAAATACCTTTGGCGGTATCACGGGCCCATTCTTGTTCTTGCACAGCAACTCGGCCGCTGTCATTTGCAGAAGCAATATTCTTCAGGATTGTGTTCAAGCCTGTGCTGACGCGGGTGGCCGCATCCACTTGATTAACATCCGGACGAATAGTGCCCATAGAAACAGGAACCAACAAGTTGTTGACCTTGTCCTGGAACCATGTACCGGGGCTATACAGCCCTGCGTATGTTCCCTTGAGGTTGTCCAATGTGGACAAACTGTTGTCCAAGGCGCGCAATGTGCTGGTTAGCTTAACGCGTTCCGGCTTATCGGTTTCCACCGATGTTGGCGCTTGGCCACGGTTTTCGACGTAAGGGTTGTCTGTGTCCCGCAAGGTATAGCGGCTTGCCAACGAACTCCTGACGGTTGGGTCATTGGGGTCAATAGACACCCCCATAAAGCCGCCTTGTTTGTTTTTGGCAATACGAAGACCGCCACCACCATCCTCAACTTGCGTTTGCCCATTCTTCGCCTGCTCCAGCAACATTTTCATGTCGCCTTTCAAGATTTCCATCTTGATGGCTTGGGCATCTTTGTCCTGCTGCGCCACATCGGACATCGCAGACTGCAGTGCAACCGTGTTGATCTTGATCCTGCGGTCTTCTGCTTGTTGTGCCAAGGCAGCAAAACCTTTTGGCACCCCACTGAGGGCCTCGGACAGCGCCATGCCCACCGTAGGCTGACGGCTACCGGCAAAACGAAAGCCTGCATCGGCCAACAACAGCAGAGCGTTCGTTTTGGCGGTTTCTTTGTCTTCGCCAAGGAACTTGGAAAACAACGGAATGTTCTCGTTTGCAGCATCTTCAATACGTTGGAAACGGCTCTTGGTGCCCGTGTTTTTCAATGCATCTTTAATAAATTGCTGATTTGTTTTTGCTTCTTCAGCAAATGCTGGACGTGCGTTTGCTTCATCCAATTTTTGCTGCATGAAGTCGCCCAACGTGTCGCCCTGCGGTGCGGGTTCCTGCGCTGCAACTTCCCCGGGGGCAGCAACAGGGGGCATGGGCCGTGGTCCTTCACGCAATTTAAACTGATCAGATTTTGTAGTCGTAAACGGCTGATCAAAGCTCATTTTGACCGCAGGTTCTTGGCGCGCGCGCTCGATACGTGCTGCGCGCTCTTCTGCCGTGTCCGTAGGAATCTGTTCAGCCAGTGCTGAAGTACCGCTTTGCCCTTCAGCATCAGGTCGCAAGCTGTTCAGCCCCAGCAGGGCTGCCGCCGATCCGCCAAGAGCGCTTATCCGTGGGTATTTGTCCGCCAATGTGGCGGCGCTGTTCATCATGCCCTGGGTCAAAGTGGGGTACACCATCTCCCCGCCGCGCTGTATTTGCTCGGCAGTAAAGCGGCCACCTGGGCCACGAACGTTTTCAAGGAAAGGCTGCGTCATCGAAGGCTGCGCAAACGCACGGCCCAAAGTTGCATTTGCAGAGGACAGGATTGGCCCCACGCGCTCCGCGGCCATCTGGCCATAACGCATGGCAGGAGTGATCAACGCACCCAAAGCTGCATGCATTGGAGGCATGCCGTCAGCTGTTGGAGGGTAGTATCCGACTTCTCCGCCGTGTGCTAAATGCTGCGGCGGAGCCTGCTCAGCCCCGCCCTCCGGAAAAGGGCCTTGGGGTCCTCCAGCGGCAGGCATTGGTCCTTGTGGGATAGGGGACATGCCGCCGGGGGCCGCGCCTTGTGGGCCGGGAGCTCCTTGGCCGGGCATTGGGGGAGGCATCATGCCTGCACCTTGTGGCAATCCGCCAATACCGCCGCCTTGTTGACCTTGCTGGCCAAGTTGGATTTGCAGCATGGCCAACACTTCAGGGGGAGTATCCTGCGCTGCCTGCTCCCCAACCATCTGTGCCAGTTCCTCGTAGCGAGCGTCAACTGAGCGCATATCGCCACGTAGCGTGTTCATCAGAATTTCAGGGTTTTGAGGAGTGCGCGCCATGGGCGGCATGTCCTCAAGGTTCTGTTCTTCTTGGCCCTCGGGCCCCTCCTTAGGGTTTTCCCCGTAGGTATCAATATCGTCTTCAAAGCCTGACATGATGCCACTGTTACGGGCATCCTTTGACAGGGGTTTAGAAAACATGTCGCGTTTGAGGATCTCTTCGTTCATCACACTTCCTTAGAAAAGTCCAGCCTTGCTGGCAGCGGCGACGGAGCCCAATGCACCAATACCCAATCCGGCAATCTGCTGGAATGCGCTTGGCACTGGGGCGCTTTGCTGCGTAACAGCCATTTGCGTCGATGGGGCCCCTTTGTAAATATCCGACAGGTAACCCAACTGCTGGTAAGGCTGCATGGCGTTTTGCACGTTGGTTGCGCGGGCCGCATCGGTCTCTGCTTGGGTTTGCTTTTGCTGCTGAGCACCGATCGCGGACAAAGCGTTGACATCGTTGGACTGCATCTGCTGGCCAATACTGCCCAGCTGCGCTTGCTGCATGCCCAAATTGCCTGCTTGAGTGCCGATTGAAGCAATACCGCCGGCAATCTGTTGGCCCACGCCAAACTGCTGAGCAGCCAAGTTGCCAATACCTTGGGCCAAGGCCCCCTGCGATTGAGCCTGTTGGCCCAAAATCCCCGCTTGTGTGCCGGCCAGTTGGCCCGTTTGGGCACCCAGATTTGCTTGGGAGCTGGCCAACTGCCCTTGCAAGTTGGCACCCGATTGGCCCACACCTGCTTGCTGCGCAGCCAAAGAACCCTGAGTTGCCCCGGCTTGGCCAATGGCGCTACCTGCTTGCAATTGACGGCCCTGCTGTTGCTCAAATGCGGTCTGTGCTTGGGCCTGAGCCTGTGTATAGCCCTGATTCATCAAGTTAGCAATGACGGAGTTTTTCTGGTCAGCTGCGTTTCTTTGCATTTCGGCGCGTTGAATCGCGTCGCGAGAGCCGCCAAACGCGCCCGCCTGTGCCGCTTGGGCCTGCACACCCTGTTGGGCAATTGCATTTTGCCGATCAATTTGGCGCATGGACGCATCAATGACCTGCTGCTGATACGGATTCATGAAACCCTGGGCGCTATTGGGATCATACGCCTGAGCCGCACCCTGCAATGCACCAATACCTTGCCGCAGTGTGTCCTGACCTGCTGTAAACTGTGGCTCGGCGTTTTGTGTGGCGGAGGCAGCTTGCTGCTGAGCCTGTGCAAGGCCCTGGGAGCCTGCGTTAATGTAATCAAGGCCCGTGTTGGCTACGTTGGCTAAGTTACCAATTTGGCCCGCTGTCTGGCCGGCCTGGTTGTATAACTCCTGAGCGCCACCAAACTGGTTGCGAGTGTCTGCGGCCTGCAGCGTATTAGCAGCTTGGCCAAGGAACGAGGCCCCTGCACCAAGGCTCTGGCCCCCGGCAGTAACCATCGGGGTATACGCCCCGATGCCCTGTTTGCCCATGGCCATCGCATCTTTTTGGTCCTGCGAAAGGCCTGCAACTTGATAGTTTGGAAGAAGCGGGTTTCCCGCGGCATAGTTTTTTGCCGTGGCATCTGTAAGGTTTTTTCCCGCCTCTAAAAGGCCCGTTTTATAAGCCTCTATTGCGGGGCTTTCGGAGACTATCTGTTGGGTGACTGTTGGATCTGCCATGTTTTAGCCTCGAGAAGCGTTTTTTTCCAATTGATGCATGAGTGCGTACATTTTTTTCGCACCAGCGCGACGGTCGCCACTACCTGCAGCACGTACAGCTTTCGCGGTCATGACGAACTCGCCGTCAGACAGCATTGCAGGGATGGAATCAGACTTTTCGGTCCCCGGGCCTTCTACTTGTCCTGTGCGTCGAGGATAACCTTTAGACGCCAAAGTAGCAATACCGCCCGTCGCTTTCCCAGTCGGAGAGGTTCCAGTTGGGGGCGTAACATTGTAGGGGTTGACGTTGTACTTTTGGGTGACAGGTGTAAAGATGTTGGCCCACGGGTTTGGCGCAGGCGTCCATGACGTGTTATACCCGGCCAATTTCGTTACATCAACTGGGTATCCTTGCTGGCTTGGGGCAGCTACTACGGGCGGGGCGGTAGAAGTTGTAGGCCCTGGCGGCACATATGGCGCAGGTGGATGCACGACTACCGGTCCCGGTGTTTGAACAGGGGGTGTTACTGGTCCGGGGGATGTTATTGGTCCGGGGGATGTTACGGGTCCGGGGGATGTCACATTGCCCGGGCCTACAACCGGTCGTTGGTTAGCGGGAATTGCATTCCATGCCGCAAGCTGTGCGGCATCCCTTGCTGCTTGGTCTGCGTCCCGCTTGGCTTGCCTGTCTGCATAACCAGGGGTCTGCCAATCAGGCGTTTGAAACTGAAGGCCGTTGTCTTTATACAGTTGCGCTTGCCGGGCAGCTTTTGCGTTGGCTTCTTTTGCTATGCTCCAGCTTTCTTGGCTATAGGGGTTTGTTCCTTGCGTAGCATAATCTTGACCAATCTTCTGCTGCGACATTGGGTTGATTTCGTTTGTCCGCCAAACCAAGAAATCGTAATCTGCTTGTGACAGCTTTCCGTCTTTGACCGCTTGCTGGGCCGCAGCCTTTGCCGCATCAATTTCAGCCTGAGGAACCTTAGATACGCCCTTATACCCAGAAACCAAATCCTGAAGACGTTTTGCTTCTTGTTCCGCTGGAGTAAGGACATGATTGGGGTTAGACCAGTCGTCAGGGCTGACAACTACGCTTCGGCCCTGTGCAGAACCTCCGGGGCCAAACATTGCCTCGCGCCCTGCTTCGCGGGCTTTTATTTCCATGTCGCTATATGCTTTTCCCGAAGCGGTGTTGTATTTTTCAACTGATCCATACTCAGGGAAAGCGGCCTGCAACTGCGCAGGCGTGTACGTCATAAAAGCCTCGTTTAACGCATCCTGTGTTTGTGGCCCTGCTTGAATTGCGGCCCTCAATGCTTTTGCATCATTGGGGTCCAGTTTTGTGCTAGTGCCGCCTGCGCTACTGGCTTTTTCTCGACTGGAGTCTTCTGCCGGTGGGGTTAAGGTTGGCGCGGTGTTAGCTATTCCAGTTTCTGATGAAGACCCAGCCATAAATTGGCGTGCGTCTTCTGCTGCCTTGGCATACTGGGCGAGCCCTTCTTCGCGGTTAGAAGAGGCGAATTCAGGGAACGCCGCATACAGCTGCTCAGGTGTGTATGTCGTAAGTGCCCGATTCAAGGCATCTTGCGTCTGGGGGCCTGCTTGGATTTGAGCTCTCAATGTTTCTGCATCAGTGGGGTCAGCCGCACCCCCATCCGCAAAGTGCGCAGCAATCCCGCCGTGGGAATAGTATTTGGGAGTTGCAACGGATGTATCTTGTGGGGAAATACGAGTGGGCGTCCATGCCTGATTGCCAATAATGTTGCCTTTTTCGTCGTACTGTGCTCCCGGCACATTTTGCAATTTGTATTTTCCAGGATTGTTGGCTACATCCGCGCGTTGGGCATTGAAGTGATCAATCATTGCACGTGCTTCGGCCGACATAGGCACCGATTTTGGGGAGAAACCACCGGTTGCGCCCAACGCAGCAATACCTGCGGCCACGCCGGGGCCGTAGGAGCGCAGCATTCCAGGGTTGTAGACTTTGCCGGCCTCGTCAAGGGCCTTGGACATCGAGGATCCCGAGTTAATCGCGCTCTTATATGCATCTGTCTGCATCAACTGTTCTTTAGATAGCGACGGAGAAAATAGGTCCGATGCACCTTGTTTCAATGTGTCCAAATTAAATGAATTGCCTTCGCCGATGCCCAGGCCTTTGCCAATGGTGGAGGCAGCTTCGCCCACCGATGGGACGTGTGGCGCTTCTACTGTACCTGCGGGGGAAGGGGCAGGTGCTTTATAGTTTGGATTTGGCTCAAACTCAACGTTTGAAACGGAAACGTTTGCCCCGGGAGTAGGGGCACCAGCCGCTGTCGGGTTAGCCGCTAAATTAGGAGCAGTCCCGGAGGCTGCAACAGGAGCACCGGCAGCTTCTGGGGTAACCGCTAAATTAGGAGCAGCTGGAACATCAGTAAATCCGCGGCTTTCCACCGGGGCCATGTTTGGTGCCCCAGCAGAAGCCTGAGCATATTGAGAGCCGCCGGTAACTGCAGCAGCAGTCAAGCCGCTGCGAACTGCATCGCTCAGCTTCTGGCCAGACAACAAGCCGCCGGCCGTGCCAATAACGCCGCTGGTTGCGGCATTCAAAGCGGTTCCGGCGAGACCTGTTGCACCACCTATTGCGCCACTTACATAATTGGAAACAGGACCGCCGGGGGCGGCAAAGTAACCCATCATGGCGGATTTCAAAGAGTCCTTAAGACTGCCGCCCGCTGCCGCGGTGACAAGGCCAGAAGCAGCTGCGCCAGCTACGCCAGCAGATAGCCCCATCCCTGTAATGCCAAAGGCCCCTGGGCCAAGGAACGCGGCCAGTGCAACTGTGGCAATGACCCGGCCCACGGAGCTTTGTAGGACGCTCTTGACTGCGTTGCCGATGCTCCTAAAAGCATTCCCAATATCTTGTAGCGGATTCCAATATTCGGGCAGGCCCGTTGCAGGGTTAATGGTCCCCGCACCGCCATGCTGTTTTAAAAGGTCGGCTTCTTTTGGCGAAATGTGCGCCAACATGGAGTCGCCAAAACGGCCTTGCGCAGCCATAGATTGGGCTGCATTGGCAATACCGCCGCGGGCAAACTGTTGCTCCGGGGGCATTGGCGCTTGGGCCATGGGCATAGAGCCGCCGCCCTTGCGAGAGCGCTTGGTTTCCATCAACAGGCTCAATGCCACTGCCAAGAACTCTGGGTCGTATTTGTCAGGCAGATCGCCTGCTTCCAACTGGCCGCTGGAAGTCAGATCTTTGATGGCTTTTTCGTAGTCTTGCGGGTGGTCATGCAAGGATTTAACAATTGCAATCATCTGATCCAACTGTTCATCCGTCAGTTTTTCCAACTGTGGGCGCAGCTGAGCAACAATAGCATCCATGTCCGATGCAGCTTTTGGCGCAACCTCTTGAAGAGCGCTTTTTGAGGCGTCGTAGGAATCTTCAAGAGAAATAGTGGGCTTGCCCACTTCATCATTCTCTGGAAGCGCCATAATGCCTTGTTGGGGTGCTGTTGCCATGTCAGTCCTCTTGCCTAAAACGGGCGAAAAATGGGTTGGTCGATGGTATCACGTGTACACAGCCGAGACAAATGAAAGTGTAGCTACGACAGATGCCGTAGACGGTTTGGTGGGTGTACCAGATGCCGCATAAGCAGGGATGCTCATGGAGGCATGGGTGGTAGACCAGTAAATCTGGATGAAATCATCCTTGGCCATATTGATAAAGTAATTCCAGCCAACAATATTGTGTGCGGGGTCTGCTGGGTCTTTACGGGCGGGCAAGCCTACAATGCCTGTAGAGCCCACAATATCGGTGATGGTGGCCCCATTACCCTTCTTCAGCCAAATAAAAATATCCTGTGGGGCATTGTCCAAGTTCTGTATTTGTACGCTGAACTGCAAGTTGTACAGGCCGGGGTTGACTACTTTAATCTTTGACAGCGTTTCTAACGAAACTTCATTGGAAAAGTCCGTTGTGTTTAATGTCAACAATGTGGCGATGTTGGCGGTGGCTGTTTGGGAGACAGTGCTTTCAAAGGCCCCGTAAGGAAAACCAAGGACCTTGCCCCCCGCTGTTCCAAACAAGGAACTCAGCGCATTGGTCAGGCGGTTAAAATACAGTCGCAGAACGTTGGAATATTGATCTTGATACCGGCGCTCGTACTGGTCCGTGCCCAGTGGCAGGCTGGGCGGCTCCGGGACAATAACTTGAATTGGGCTGGTGGCCATCAGCGCCTGCCATCAGGTCGAATGTCAATACGTGGAGCACCCAGTTGCCAACTTGTACCAATCTGGTTGGAACTCATCTTCAAGATCATCTGCCGACCCCGTACCCGCGTGTACACAATCCCCGTAAACTCTTCGGTGATGTTGTATTCCGCTATTTTTGTAATGCCAGCAGAAGCGGAGGTGCCCACGCCCGAACCCGAGCTTGCCATGGGATAAAGCGTCATTGTGACCTGGGGTTGTGCGCCACTAGGGGAAACCACAGAATCGCCAAATGTCAAATCAGGCAACACACGCCAAATATAGCCAAAGTTGTGGCCATCACCAATGTCAAATTCAGCCGATGAAATGTAGGCTTCAATTGCTGCAGGAGTTCCCGTTGCGTTATCGTCTACGCCAGCTTCTTGGTTGACAATATTTTTGAGATATGTGGCTGCAATTGGATTGGGCAGCAAGCCGGAGTCCAACCATGCTGTGCGCGCCATCGTGCCGTAATACCAGAGCTTTTCAAGGTAGTTGTAGATTACGTACTTGTCCACGGTGGTGGAATTAGCCGAGCAATAGAACCACCAAACCTCATTAAACCCCTCGCTTGTGCCAGAAAACACTTGTTCTGATTGTGCAAGATTAATATCCCCAAACACATAACGTCGCAAATCGCAATTGAGTGTCTGTATGCGGCCATCGTATATATAGAACTTGTCCACGCCCATCCAATAAATGATGCCTGAAGCAAGAGCCACGCAATTTGAGCTCAACACCGAAATGTTGTCGCCCAAGAGCTGGGTTCCCCAAATATAGGGCGGGCCAAGGTATTGGACAGAATACACCGCCTGATCGGTAAACGTGACAATTTCCTGTCGAGTTTGAATGGCCGTGACAATTTTAGAGCCGTGAGACAAGCGGATGCTACCTGCTTGGTTGGTAGCCGACGGTATCCACACAAAAGGGTTTTCCTGGTCGGACCAACGAATAAGCATGGGGTCCATGGCAGTGGGATTCACCGCATAGGGGTCGTTTGTTCCCATGACAAGCACAAAGCGGGACGTGTCCGACACGATGATGAAGTTCTGCACTACGGGCGTATTTGCGTCACCAAGCGTGGTGAGATTTACGCCCCTGACCACTACGCCAGTGCTGGCTACCCAGTAATAAATGCCCGCGCCGCGCGGGCCAAACAGGAGGTTTTCACCAAAGTTGTATTGGTTCCAAAGTTGAAGAGAGTTGACCGCTGAAGTACCAACGCCCCATGGCCCATAGCCCCAGCCGCCCGCGCCCCAACCCACGAGTGGGACTTCGATTTCAGGGCCAATAGCAATTTGATATGCAGCAACTACTGATGCGCCGCCGCCAGGGGATCCTGTAACGTCAGCTGCGCTGGCCGTAGCTGCCACCGTGATGGTGAAACTGTTAACTGTCAGGACAGTGATCTGATATTCTTTGTTAAGGACGTCGGCGGTAATATTGCCGCCCAGGCTCGTCGCACCACTGAATGTCACAAAATCGCCCGTGGCTCCGCCATGCGCGGTGTCGGTTACGGTAATGACAGAAGAACTAAGGGTAGCGACAAATGGATTATTGTTGATCGTAGACGATGCGCGAATGGGCGTGATGTCATAGTATGCTCCGCCCTGGTTAATGTAAAACTTCAGGTTTGTGCCGACTCCCACAAGGTTTTGGCCTGCCAGTGTGAACCAGTTCCATAGCGATCGACAAAGGCCTAGAAATGTTGAAGTGCTGTACTGTGTCCAGCCCCCGATTTTCTCGGGTGTACCTTGGCGAAAACGAACCTTGTCCGACTCATACCACCCGCCTTCGTTGGTGTAACGAGTATTTTCCCTATTTACGCCGGGTTTGAGCAAGACTTTTTGTAATGGCACGGTCTACCTCAAGCAGTTAAAACACCAAGGGCCGTGTTGATATGCGCAACGCGGTCGTCCAAACCAATTGTGCCACCGTTGATCTTCTTTGTCATCCCCGTGTAGTCCCTGGCATCGGCCTCTTTATTCAGCCCCCGCTTGTTCCAAAACCAGCCTGCGGTCAGGGCTGCGTACTTGGGGATGGCCACAAGGTCAGGGCTATGCATGAAATCTACTCCAAGCGCATCTCCAGCCAGCGTGTAGGAGTCTTTTCCCGTCAGTTGGATACAGCCCCGGCCCACGTACAGAGCGCCGTCACCTTCCTCATTGTTGCCCATCCGGCCAGAGTACACCTTATCGGCAATCATGTCCGGGTTTCTGTGGAAAGGTTGAGCCGCTTCTAATGAAGGAAAACGACTAGGCCATACTTTGCATAACCGTTCTGCGGAGTAGTTCAGGTTTTCCCGCAAGACCTTAAAGCCGCCGGATTCATGGGAGCACTGGCCAATAAACGCAGCCATCCGCAAGGGAGTGCTGATGTCATACCGCTGGAACGTGTCGTTTAAAGGCTCCAGCCACTCGGGGTCAATCTTTAGCTTTGCCAGTTGTTCAGCAGTAATCATTGTGTACACCACGGTTTCTTTGCATCGCCAAAGTATTCTCTGGCCATGTCTTGGTCAATCAGCATCTTACGAAGGCTCTTGCCGTCCAGAATAATGTCGCCAAGCACCCGTCCGCCGTACTTGTCCCACTCCAAAAGCGACACCTGAAACTTAGTTGCCGATTTAATGGCGGCAGTTGTGAAGTCGGTAGCGGCATGGCCTTTGTCATCTTCTTCTTTGCACTTGGCGCGGAAACCTTTCTCTGGGGTGTCTACACCGTATATACGAACCGCAATTTCAGGCTTTAGTGGCTTTGGCAAGTAGTTGGCTTGGATTACTACAGTGTCACCATCAATGATCCGGTTGATAACTGCGTTATAAATCACGCCCACTGGCTCGGCCATAGCCAGAAAAGGGCACAACAAGGCTAGTGGAAGTAAGTTCATTTTGTGGGTGTTGATTGATGGAGGAGATTGTCTTTGTTTTGGCTTGATGCGCTGCTACCAAAATAAAATCCGATGATGCCTGTCCAAGCAGTGCCTAGTGAACCCAGCATGATGTCAATTTGGGGGGCGTGTTCTATCTGACCGTACATCAAGCCACCAAGTATGCCAAAAAATCCAACAGTCACGCCTACCGCCAAGGTTGGAGGCAAATAGCTTTTGGTTGCAATCTGCATATCACGGGCAGATTTGCGGTCTTCCACGTTGAGTTTGGCAAAGTCCAGACCCATTTCTTGCGCCCGCGCCGCCATAGCGATCTCGGCCTGCTTCAAAAGCATGATCTGGTCAGCAGTCAATTTGCCTTCGCTGATTGTGGACTGAACGTCCTTGGGGTCGATCCCGATGGCTTTTGACACGGCTTCAATTGCCAGTCCAGCAAGAGGGCCACCCAGCGCAGTAGCGATGGTGGGTGCAATAGTCTTTAACCAATCCATTTAATTACCCCTTTTTACAAGCATAGTTGCTGCGATTTCTAACATAGAGACTACATGCTCCATATTCTCCGGCTGCTCTGCCCAGCCTGCCGTGATCTGCCCAATAAACCGACTACGGTCTGGCGGGACACTGATACGGCAGGTAAATGAAACACCCTGCGAAATATACCAAATACCCAACTCAGACTGCGGCCTTAGATACGAACTGCATGGCGTCTCGCCAGCCATTAACTTCACCACATCATTGTTGTTCGCTACATTCGCTGTAAACAAGCCAACGTCCAAACCTTCCATCTCTTTGCTTCGCCCGTCCTTAGTGTACAAGCGGTGCAAGATTCGCGTCCCCAGAATTGGATTAACTTTGAAGATGGCAACAAACCTTGCGTCAGTCTGTTTGAACAAAACACTTGCCGCATCGTCTACACGTTCTTCGTAGATCGTTGGCATTTTTTTGCTTTCTTGGTACGCACCAATCAGCACGGTTTGATTCTGCCAAACAAAATACCCCGCAAATGCAACCAAGCCCATGACAATGATTGCTATTAACTTGAACGGGCTGTCTACATAAGCCAAAACCTTTTCAAGCGTAGAGTCCAGTTTTTCCTCTGCCATGTTAGTTCTTCAACTTGTACATAATAAATTCCAGCGTTCCCCAGCCAACAAAGCCTGCGGCAAGAATAGAGACAAGCCCAATCAACAAAATGT